>NZ_JACARN010000044.1:0-41830 GCF_013386605.1 Pseudomonas sp. IPO3749
GCGGGGCAAGCCCGCTCACCACAACAAGCCCGCTCACCACATTTAATGCAGCCGCCGTTTAGACGGTATGCAGGTACCAGTTGTACTCAAGGTCGGAGATGGAGTGTTCGAACTCCTCCAGCTCACTTTCCTTACAGGCGACGAAGATATCGATGTATTTAGGATCGATGTACTTGGCCATCACCTCGCTGTCATCCAACTCACGCAGGGCATCGCGCAGGTTGTTCGGCAGGCTCTGTTCGTTCTGCTCGTAGCTGTTGCCTTCCACGGGTGCGCCAGGCTCGATCTTGTTGGTCAGGCCGTGGTGCACGCCTGCCAGGACCGAAGCCATCAGCAGGTAAGGGTTGGCGTCGGCGCCGGCCACGCGGTGTTCGATACGTACGGCATCGGACGAGCCGGTCGGTACGCGGATCGCCACGGTGCGGTTATCCAGGCCCCAGCACGGCGAGTTCGGCACGTAGAACTGTGCGCCGAAACGACGGTAGGAGTTGACGTTGGGGCACAGGAACGCCATTTGGGCGGGCAGGGTCTCGAGCACACCGCCGATCGCGTGACGCAATGCGGCGTTCTGCTCGGGATCCTCGCTGGCAAAGATGTTCTTGCCGTCCTTGTCCAGAATGGAGATGTGTACGTGCAAACCGTTGCCTGCCTGGCCTGGGTAAGGCTTGGCCATGAAGGTGGTGTCCATCTCATGGTCGTAGGCGATGTTCTTGATCAGGCGCTTGAGCAGTACCGCGTAGTCGCAAGCCTTGATCGGGTCGGCGACGTGGTGCAGGTTCACTTCGAACTGCGCCGGGGCACTTTCCTTGACGATGGCGTCGGCCGGGATGCCTTGCTCCTTGGCACCTTCCAGGATGTCCTGGAGGCAGTCGACGTATTCGTCGAGGTCGTCGATCAGGTAGACCTGTGTCGAGTGCGGGCGTTTGCCGGAGATCGGCGAGCGGGGGGGTTGCGGGCGGCCGTTCACGTTCTCCTGGTCGATCAGGTAGAACTCAAGCTCGAAGGCGGCGCAGATGGTCAGACCGAGGTCGTCAAATTTGCTTACAACTTGGCGGAGCACTTCGCGCGGATCGGCGAAGAAAGGTTCACCTTCAAGTTCGTGCATGGTCATCAGCAGTTGCGCGGTAGGGCGCTTTTGCCACGGCTCATTGCACAGGGTGTCGGGGATCGGATAACAGATTCGGTCAGCATCACCGATGTCCAGGCCCAGGCCGGTGCTTTCCACCGTAGAGCCGTTGATATCCAGGGCAAATAAAGAGGCAGGCAGGTTAATGCCCTTCTCGTAAACCTTGTGGAGGCTGGTGCGTTCGATGCGCTTGCCGCGCACCACACCATTCATATCCGCAATTAGAAGGTCTACGTACAGAACCTCAGGATGATCCTTAAGGAACGCGTTCGCTTCGTTAAGCTGAACGGCACGCGGGGGTACCGACATGATGCAACACCTTTGTTGTTAAAAATATCAATCATTGATCTTTTCTGGTTTCAGTCAACCCGAACGGCATGCCGAAGTCAAGCGAGGCCTTTTTTGCCCTAAAAAAGCGCTGCGATGGCTTTTTTGGGGCTTTTTGGGGCGGTTTTTCGGGTTTGAGGGACTTGGGACTAGCAGGCTTGAGCGGCCCGTGTTGTATTTTTTACGGGGGTGTTGTGTAAAAAAATGAACAAGGCTAAGCTCGATTCAAACCCATAACAGCAATAATACCGGGGTGCTTCATGTTTCACCTGCCGCCCAACGGCGTCTTGGCCTGCTTCAGCCAGGCTGTGTCATCCGTCCATTCCTCCCGCGTGAATGCCTGCGCACCGGCCATTATTCTTGACGCCCGGGCCGACCTCTTTTTTGCCTCCTCATTTGCCACCGAACGGCCTGCGCCTCGCCTGCTGCTCAAGATTGCGCACAACTTTGGCGTGAGGAATGCAACGCTGCAGCAAATGGCAGGTAAGCTCCTACCCTGAATGAAAAAACGACGCGGATGCTGCGTCAACCAACGCCTGGCCTTTAATGGACGCCAGGAAACCCAGCCCAGAGGCATTTATGAGTAACAACCTCGACCAGCTCACCGATTGGTTGAAAGACCACAAGATCACAGAAGTCGAATGCATGATTGGCGACCTCACCGGCATCACCCGGGGCAAGATCTCGCCGACCAACAAGTTCATCGCCGAGAAAGGCATGCGCCTGCCCGAGAGCGTTCTGTTGCAGACCGTGACCGGCGACTATGTCGAAGACGACATCTACTACGAATTGCTCGACCCGGCCGACATCGACATGATCTGCCGCCCCGACCAGAACGCGGTGTACCTGGTGCCCTGGGCCATCGAGCCTACCGCCCAGGTGATCCACGACACCTACGACAAGCAAGGCAATCCGATCGAGTTGTCGCCGCGCAACGTGCTCAAGAAAGTCCTCAAGCTCTACGCCGACCGCGGCTGGCAGCCCATCGTGGCGCCGGAGATGGAGTTCTACCTGACCAAACGCTGCGAAGACCCGGACTTCCCGCTGCAACCGCCGATTGGCCGTTCCGGTCGCCCGGAGACTGGTCGCCAGTCCTTCTCTATAGAAGCCGCCAATGAATTCGACCCTTTGTTCGAAGACGTTTATGACTGGTGCGAACTGCAGGAGCTGGACCTCGACACCCTGATCCACGAAGACGGCACCGCGCAGATGGAAATCAACTTCCGTCACGGCGATGCGCTGTCCCTGGCCGACCAGATCCTGGTGTTCAAGCGCACCATGCGTGAAGCCGCGCTCAAGCACAACGTAGCCGCCACCTTCATGGCCAAGCCTATGACCGGCGAGCCCGGCAGCGCGATGCACCTGCACCAGAGCATCATCGACATCGCCACCGGCAAGAACGTCTTTTCCAATGAAGACGGGACCATGAGCCAGCTGTTCCTCAACCACATTGGTGGCCTGCAGAAATTCATCCCTGAATTGCTGCCGCTGTTTGCCCCCAACGTGAACTCGTTCCGCCGCTTCCTGCCCGACACCTCGGCGCCGGTCAACGTGGAATGGGGCGAAGAAAACCGCACCGTCGGGTTGCGTGTACCGGATGCCGGCCCGCAGAACCGTCGTGTGGAAAACCGCCTGCCGGGCGCCGACGCCAACCCATACCTGGCGATTGCCGCCAGCTTGTTGTGCGGCTACATCGGCATGGTCGAAGGCCATAACCCGAGCGCGCCAGTGGTGGGTCGTGGTTACGAGCGACGCAACCTGCGCCTGCCGTTGACCATCGAAGACGCCCTGGAACGCATGGAAAACAGCAAGACCATCGAGAAATACCTGGGTCAGAAATTCATCACAGGCTACGTCGCGGTCAAGCGGGCCGAGCATGAAAACTTCAAGCGCGTGATCAGTTCGTGGGAGCGGGAATTCCTGCTCTTCGCCGTCTGATGCGCCGGGCGCACGGGGCAACCCGCGCGCCCTTCACTGAAAAGTCTAGGAGATTGGTATGTCCAGCAACAACCCGCAAACCCGTGAATGGCAAGCCTTGAGCAGTGAGCACCACCTGGCGCCGTTCAGCGACTTCAAGCAATTGAAAGAGAAAGGCCCGCGCATCATCACCAAAGCCCACGGCGTTTACCTGTGGGACAGCGAAGGCAACAAGATCCTCGACGGCATGGCCGGCCTGTGGTGCGTGGCGATCGGTTACGGTCGCGACGAACTGGCTGACGCCGCCGCCAAGCAGATGAAAGAACTGCCGTACTACAACCTGTTCTTCCAGACCGCTCACCCGCCGGTGCTGGAACTGGCCAAGGCCATTTCCGACATCGCACCCGCCGGTATGAACCACGTGTTCTTCACCGGTTCCGGCTCCGAAGGCAACGACACCATGTTGCGCATGGTTCGCCACTACTGGGCGATCAAGGGCCAGCCGAACAAGAAGACCATCATCAGCCGCAAGAATGGCTACCACGGCTCCACAGTAGCCGGCGCCAGCTTGGGCGGCATGACGTATATGCATGAACAGGGCGACTTGCCGATCCCAGGCATCACCCACATCGCCCAGCCGTACTGGTTTGGCGAAGGCGGCGACATGAGCCCCGAAGAGTTCGGCGTGTGGGCCGCCAACCAGTTGGAAGAAAAGATCCTGGAACTGGGCGTGGACAACGTCGGTGCCTTTATTGCCGAGCCGATCCAGGGCGCCGGTGGCGTGATCGTACCGCCGGCCACCTACTGGCCGCGCATCAAGGAAATCCTCGCCAAGTACGACATCCTGTTCATCGCCGACGAAGTGATCTGCGGTTTCGGCCGTACCGGTGAGTGGTTCGGTAGCGACTTCTACAACCTCAAGCCGCACATGATGACCATCGCCAAGGGCCTGACCTCGGGCTACATCCCCATGGGCGGCCTGATCGTGCGCGATGAAGTGGTGGACGTCCTTAATGAAGGCGGTGATTTCAACCACGGTTTCACTTACTCCGGTCACCCGGTCGCCGCTGCGGTGGCGCTGGAAAACATCCGCATCATGCGCGATGAAAAAATCGTTAACCGTGTCCACGACGAAACGGCACCGTATTTGCAGAAACGTCTGAGGGAATTGGCGGATCATCCGCTGGTGGGCGAAGTGCGTGGCGTGGGTATGCTCGGTGCCATTGAACTGGTGCAGGACAAAGCCACCCGCAAGCGTTACGAAGGCAAGGGCGTCGGCATGATCTGCCGTACGTTCTGCTTCGAAAATGGCCTGATCATGCGCGCCGTGGGCGATACCATGATCATTTCGCCACCGCTGGTGATCAGCAAGGCAGAAATCGACGAGCTGGTGACCAAGGCTCGCCAGTGCCTGGACCTGACTTTGGCGGCATTGCAGGGCTAAGTGCTAGGCTCAGAACGCAGCGGCTTCGGGCGCTGCGTCTGAGTGGTTATAAAAATGGGGGCATTGGTTGAAAGCCGGCCCTCGAACTTGCCAGACTGTCGCCCTGTTTTGTTGCCCTTTGGCTGGGCCTCGAAACATATGAAGCTTGTGGCCCAAAAAAGAAAAAATTGGAGCATCACCAAATGAAGGCATTAGGTTTGAAGAACACTGGCAAGACCCTCCTCGCCTTGTCCCTGATGGGCGCAATGGCGGGCGCGGCCCAGGCTGACGATAAAGTGCTGCACGTCTACAACTGGTCCGACTACATTGCACCGGACACCATCGCCAACTTTGAAAAAGAGTCCGGCATCAAAGTGGTGTACGACGTTTTCGACAGCAACGAAACCCTGGAAGCCAAGTTGCTGGCAGGCAAGTCCGGTTACGACATCGTCGTACCGTCGAACAACTTCCTCGCCAAGCAGATCAAGGCCGGTGTCTACCAGGAGCTGGACAAGTCCAAGCTGTCCAACTACGACAACCTGAACAAATCCCTGCTCAAAGCCGTGTCGGTCAGCGACCCGGACAACAAGCACGCCTTCCCGTACATGTGGGGCTCGATCGGCATCGGCTACAACCCGGAGAAGGTCAAGGCTGCGCTGGGCGTGGACAAGATCGATTCGTGGGACGTGCTGCTCAAGCCAGAGAACATCGCCAAGCTGAAAAGCTGCGGCGTGAGCTTCCTCGATTCGCCAACCGAAATGCTGCCGGTGGCGCTGCATTACCTGGGCCTACCGACCGACACCCAGAAGAAGGCCGACCTGAAGCAGGCTGAAGACCTGTTCCTGAAAATCCGTCCTTCGATCGGCTACTTCCACTCGTCCAAGTACATCTCCGACCTGGCCAACGGCAACATCTGCGTGGCCGTGGGTTACTCGGGTGACATCGAACAGGCCAAGTCCCGCGCGGCTGAAGCCGGTGGCAAGGTCAAGGTGGCCTACGACATTCCGAAAGAAGGTGCTGGCAGCTTCTTCGACATGGTCGCCATCCCTAAAGATGCCGAGAACGTCGACGCCGCGTACAAGTTCATGAACTACCTGCTCAAGCCGCAAGTCATGGCTGAAATCACCAACAGCGTGCATTTCCCGAACGGTAACGAGAAAGCCACCGCACTGGTCGACAAAGAAATCACCAGCGACCCGGGCATCTACCCGCCAGCGGACGTACAGGCCAAGCTCTACGCCATTGCTGACCTGCCGGCTGCTACTCAGCGTGAAATGACACGCAGCTGGACCAAGATCAAGTCCGGGAAATAACCGGTCTTTGTTAACCACCGCGCCTGGCGCGGTGGTTATCGAAACAATTAAATGACAGAAAGTTTTGCCGGATCGGTTTATCGAGGGTAAGTTGCGCGCCGGTTTTGTTGCCGGGCAACAACTTTGGGCCCAACTATTTAAGAGGACCTCCACTTGCCAATTTCTTTATTTCGCAAAGCCATGCTGGTGGGTGCAGGTATCACGCTGACGTTGAGCGTGCAGGCCGCACCGACGGTGCATATTTATAACTGGTCGGATTACATCGGCACCGACACCCTGGCCAACTTCGAAAAGGCCAGCGGCATCAAGCCCGTGTATGACGTGTTTGACTCCAACGAAACCCTGGAAGGCAAGCTGCTGGCCGGGCGTACCGGCTACGACGTGGTGGTGCCGTCCAACCACTTCCTGGGCAAGCAGATCAAGGCCGGGGCGTTCCAGAAGCTCGACAAGTCATTGCTGACGAATTACGCCAACCTCGACCCGGCGCTGCTCAAGCGCCTGGAAAAGAATGACCCCGGCAACCAGTACGCCGTGCCGTACCTGTGGGGCACCAATGGCATCGGCTACAACGTCGATAAGGTGAAGGAAGTGCTGGGCGTCGACCATATCGATTCCTGGGCGGTGCTGTTCGAGCCGGAGAACATGAAGAAGCTGGCGACCTGCGGCGTGTCGTTCATGGACTCGGCGGACGAAATGCTGCCGGCGGTGCTCAATTACATGGGCCTGAACCCCAACAGCACGAACCCGGATGACTACAAGAAGGCCGAAGAGAAGCTGCTGAAAGTGCGGCCGTACGTGACCTACTTCCATTCCTCCAAATACATTTCTGACCTGGCCAACGGCAACATCTGCGTGGCGGCGGGTTTCTCCGGCGATGTGTTCCAGGCCAAGGCCCGTGCGGCCGAGGCTGGCAAAGGTGTGAACATCGCCTACACGATTCCCAAAGAAGGCGGCAACCTGTGGTTCGACGTGCTGGCCATCCCCAAGGATGCCACCAACGTCAAAGAGGCCCATGCCTTCATCAACTATTTGCTGCAACCTGAGGTGATCGCCCAGGTCAGTGATTACGTCGGTTATGCCAACCCTAACCCAGGGGCGGACAAATTGATGGAGCAATCGATACGCACGGACGAAGCGGTTTACCCACCGCAGGCGGTACTCGACAGGACCTTTGTCAACTTCGAGCTACCCCCGAAAGTGCAACGTTTGATGACCCGTAGCTGGACCAAGGTCAAGACGGGCAAATAAAGCTTTAACGCTCAAACTATCCTGGGTTCGCCTGCATCGGGCGAACAGCAATTTTGTTGGGAGTTTCGTAAATGGCAGTTGCCTCCGGCGCCTATAAGAAAGCCCTCGAAGGGGACCAGACACCGAAGAAGGTGCTGGTCAAAATCGACCGGGTCACGAAGAAGTTCGACGAGACGATTGCCGTGGACGATGTGTCCCTGGAAATCAAGAAAGGCGAGATCTTCGCCCTGCTCGGCGGTTCGGGTTCGGGCAAGTCCACCTTGCTGCGCATGCTCGCAGGTTTCGAGCGTCCGACCGAGGGGCGCATCTACCTCGACGGCGAAGACATCACTGACATGCCGCCCTACGAGCGGCCGATCAACATGATGTTCCAGTCCTACGCCTTGTTCCCGCACATGACCGTGGCGCAGAACATTGCCTTTGGCCTGCAACAGGACAAGATCCCCAAGGCTGAGGTCGACGCCCGCGTGGCCGAGATGCTCAAGCTGGTGCAGATGAGCCAGTACGCCAAGCGCAAGCCGCACCAGTTGTCTGGTGGCCAGCGTCAGCGTGTGGCCCTGGCGCGCTCCCTGGCCAAGCGCCCGAAACTGCTGCTGCTCGATGAGCCCATGGGCGCCCTCGACAAGAAACTGCGTTCGCAGATGCAGCTGGAACTGGTGGAAATCATCGAGCGCGTCGGCGTGACCTGCGTGATGGTGACCCACGACCAGGAAGAGGCCATGACCATGGCCGAGCGCATCGCGATCATGCACCTGGGCTGGATCGCGCAGATCGGCAGCCCGATCGACATCTACGAAACGCCTACCAGCCGTCTGGTGTGCGAGTTCATCGGCAACGTCAACATCTTCGACACCCAAGTGGTGGATGACGCCGAAGGCCACGCGGTGCTCAAGTGCGCTGACCTCGACCGCGACATCTACGTGGGCTACGGCATCGCCACGTCGGTGGAAGACAAGTCGGTGACCTACGCGATCCGCCCGGAAAAACTGCTGGTCACCACCGAAATGCCGACCTGCGAACACAACTGGTCCAGCGGCAAGGTGCACGACATCGCCTACCTGGGCGGCCACTCGGTGTTCTACGTGGAGCTGCCGAGCGGCAAGCTGGTGCAGTCCTTCGTCGCCAACGCCGAGCGCCGTGGCCAGCGGCCAACCTGGGGTGACCAGGTCTACGTGTGGTGGGAAGACGACAGCGGCGTGGTACTTCGCTCATGAACATGAAGAAGCTCAAGCGCCGCCTGCAACGAATAACGCCCAGTGGCCGTCATGCGGTCATTGGCATTCCCTTCCTGTGGCTGTTCCTGTTCTTCATGCTGCCGTTCTTCATCGTCCTGAAGATCAGTTTTGCCGAAGCCGACGTCGCGATCCCGCCGTACACCGAGATCTACACCTTCGTTGAGCAGAAGCTGCAGTTGGTGCTCAACCTGGGCAACTACGCGATGCTCGGTGACGACGAGTTGTACATCGCCGCGTACCTGGGCTCGCTGAAAATGGCGTTCTTCAGCACGCTGCTGTGCCTGCTGATCGGCTATCCGATGGCCTACGCCATCGCCAGCGCGCGCAAAGAGATGCAGACCGTGCTGGTGCTGCTGATCATGATGCCGACCTGGACCGCGATCCTGATCCGCGTGTATGCGTGGATGGGCATTCTCAGCAACAACGGCTTGCTCAACGGCTTCCTGATGTCCATCGGGTTGATCAACGAACCGCTGCAGATCCTCAACACCAATATTGCGGTGTATATCGGCGTGGTCTATTCGTACCTGCCGTTCATGATCCTGCCGCTGTACGCCAACCTGGTGAAACACGACCAGAGCCTGCTGGAGGCCGCTTCCGACCTGGGTTCGAGCACCTTCAACAGCTTCTGGAAGATCACCGTGCCGCTGTCCAAGAACGGCATCATCGCCGGTTGCATGCTGGTGTTCATCCCCGTGGTGGGCGAGTTCGTGATCCCGGAACTGCTGGGTGGCCCGGAAACCCTGATGATCGGTAAAGTGTTGTGGCAAGAATTCTTCAATAACCGTGACTGGCCGGTGGCCTCTGCCTTGGCGGTGGTGATGCTGGCGATCCTGATCGTGCCGATCATCCTGTTCAACCGCAGCCAAGCCAAAGAGATGGAGGGCAAGATATGAAGCGCTTCAGATTCTCCAGCTTTATGCTGGTGGCGGGGTTGTTGTTCATCTACCTGCCGATGCTGATCCTGGTGATCTACTCGTTCAACGAATCCAAACTGGTGACAGTGTGGGGCGGTTGGTCGATCAAGTGGTACGTGGGCCTGCTGGACAACACCCAGTTGATGGGCTCGGTGGCACGCTCCCTGGAAATCGCCTGCTACACGGCGGTGGCTGCGGTGGCGCTGGGTACGTTGGCGGCGTTCGTGCTGACGCGCATCAGCCAGTTCAAGGGCCGCACGCTGTTCGGCGGCCTGGTGACTGCGCCGTTGGTGATGCCGGAAGTGATCACCGGTCTGTCGCTGTTGCTGCTGTTTGTGGCCATGGCGCAGATGATCGGCTGGCCCCAGGAGCGTGGCATCGTCACCATCTGGATCGCCCACACCACGTTCTGTGCGGCGTATGTGGCGGTGGTGGTGTCGGCGCGTTTGCGTGAGCTGGACCTGTCGATTGAAGAAGCGGCAATGGATTTGGGCGCGCGGCCGTGGAAGGTGTTCTTCCTGATCACCATCCCGATGATCGCGCCGTCGTTGGCGGCGGGCGGCATGATGTCGTTCGCGCTGTCGCTGGATGACCTGGTATTGGCCAGCTTCGTGTCGGGGCCGGGTTCCACCACCTTGCCGATGGAAGTGTTCTCGGCGGTGCGCCTTGGGGTGAAACCCGAGATCAACGCCGTGGCCAGCCTGATCCTGTTGGCGGTGTCGCTGGTGACCTTCCTGGTGTGGTTCTTCAGCCGTCGAGCTGAAGAGCACCGCAAGAAAGCTATCCAGCAAGCCATCGAAGAAGCGGCGGCGGATGGTTGGCAGCAGCCGGACAAGCGTCGGGCGGCTGCACCGGTCTAACGGGCGCAACGCGGTAAAAAATGTGGGAGCTGGCTTTTGTGGCGAGGGAGCTTGCTCCCGCTGGGGTGCGAAGCGCCCCTAAAAGCCGACGACTGCTGCGCAGTC
This sequence comes from Pseudomonas sp. IPO3749, assembly GCF_013386605.1. Classification (NCBI taxonomy): domain Bacteria; kingdom Pseudomonadati; phylum Pseudomonadota; class Gammaproteobacteria; order Pseudomonadales; family Pseudomonadaceae; genus Pseudomonas; species Pseudomonas sp. IPO3749. The sequence goes on from NZ_JACARN010000044.1 coordinate 10,472, forward strand.
GAACGGGACGGTTCGACGATTCGACAAGCTCCCTCGCCACAGCAAGCCCGCTCCCACATTGGATTGCATTTCAGGTCAACTATGCAGTCCACGGTGATTTGCGGATGACGTCCACAAAATTCATCGGCTTGAACCCCGGCTCCTGATCCACCAGCACATCCGTCTTCACGTTGCCAAACGTGGTCTGCGGACGATGGCGCAAGCCGTCGGCAAACGCGCAGATGATGCACTCTTTGAACCCTTCACCACGTGGATGCGCATGCACCACGGCTTCGCGCTGCACGGTGGAAAATGCGGCGTAGTCCATGCCCAGCACGTCCATTTCTACACCGGCCGTCACCAGCGCCACGGTCGGACGCAGATGCTGCGGCACGCCCGGTGTGGTGTGCAGGGCGATGGACAGCCACACCTGTTCGATATCGTCATCGCTCAGCCCGTAAGGCTTGAGGAAGGCCGCCGCCGCGTTGGCGCCGTCGACTTCAAAGCGTTCGTTGTCACTGCGATGGCCTTCGACCAGGCCCAGGTCATGGAACATCGCGCCGACGTAGAGCAGCTCCGGGTTGTAGGCGAGTTGTTTGCGTTCGCCGCTCAACGCGCCGAACAGGAATACCCGGCGGGAATGGTGGTAGAGCAGGTCGGATTCGACGTCGCGGATGTATTCGGTGGTGGCCTTGGCCAGGGCGCTGTCCGGGATCTGGATGCCGGCGATGGTGGTGCTCATGGTCGTTCTCCTCAACAAAGCGCCGGGGGTGGCGCCGATGAGACCAGTCTGGTCGCGTGCCCGCGAAGGGGCTATGGCGGCGAGGATGCGATCCCGGCCAATGTGCCGTCACATCGTGCCAGCCGGAGTAACCTCTTGAAGCCAGAGAGGATCAAGTGTGGGAGCGGGCTTGCTCGCGAATGCGGTATGTCGGTTAATACAGGTGTCGACTGATCCACCGCATTCGCGAGCAAGCCCGCTCCCACATGGGTTTGTGTTCATTCAGTTAACCAAGGCTAACCATTCATGGGCAAAACCGTCGCCATCCTGATCTTCCCCGGCGTCCAATCACTGGACGTGACCGGCCCCATGGACGTGTTCTGCGAAGCCAACCGTTTTCTACCGCCGCAAGACCATTACCAATTGGACGTGATCGGCTTCGGCCACGGCAGCATGGCCGCTTCCAACGGCCTGTCATTGCAGGCCCACCATCACTACAGCGAAGCCCTGCGAGCCTACGACCTGCTGTTGGTCGCCGGCGGCCCGCAGTTGCCCTTCGAAGACTTCGGCGCCGAGTTCGACGACTGGCTGCGCGGCGCCACCGCCCGCGCGCAACGTTTCGGCTCGATCTGCAACGGCGCCTTCATGCTGGCACGCGCGGGGCTGTTGGACGGCAAAACCGTCACCACCCACTGGAATGACGCAGCGGACCTGGCGCGCCTGTGCCCCACGGCTCAGGTCGACGCCGACCGCCTCTACGTGCAGGACGGCAATCTCTACACCTCGGCCGGGGTCACGGCGGGCATCGATCTGTCGCTGTATTTGTTGGCCCAGGATCACGGCCCGGAAGTCGCGTTGAGTGTGGCCAAGCGCCTGGTGGTGTTCACCCAGCGCTCGGGCGGGCAGTCGCAGTTCAGCCCGTTCCTGACACCCCATGCCGAAACCACCTCGGCGGTGGCGCTGGTGCAGCTGTACGTGTTGGCGAACCTGACGGGGGATTTGACCATTGCTGACCTGGCCAAGGCGGCCAATATGAGCGCGCGTAATTTCTCTCGGGTGTTTGCCCGAGAGGCGCGGATCACGCCAGCGGAGTTTGTCGAACGGGCGCGGGTCGACGCGGCGCGGGTCATGCTTGAAAGCAGCCCCGCACCGCTCAAGACCGTCGCCTATCAATGCGGCTTTCGCGACGCCCAGCACATGCGCAGTGTGTTCAACCGCCGGCTGGGCGTGACGCCGCAACAGTTCCGGCTTAACTTTGCGGCGCCGGTTTGAGGGTGTCGTAGGCTTCCAGTGCGCGCAACGAGTAGATGTACGCCGCGCCCGCATTCAGCGAGATGGCGGTGGCCAGGGTTGCCGCGACTTCTTCGCGGGTGGCTCCAGCCTTGATCGCCGCGTCGGCATGCACGCCGATGCAGCCATCGCAGCGGGTGGTGATGGCCACGGCGATGGAGATCAGTTCACGGGTCTTGGCGTCGAGCACGTTGTTTTCTTCGGCGGCTTCGCCCAGCGCCATGTAGGCTTTGACCATCTTCGGGTTGCTCTTGCCCAGCGCGCCAAAGGCTTTCTTCACGGTAGGCAGCAAGTCGGACCAGTTATTGAACATTGCGGTAACTCCTGAACAGGTGTGGTGGGTGTGAAGCCAGTCTCTTCCGTTCGGAGGTAGCGTTATTGTTCAATCCGCTCATCTTTTTGACCGATGCTCGCAAATGAATTCGATCGACACACTCATCGCGCTGGCCAACCTGCGCGGCAGTCTGGATCTACGCTGTCAATTCCAAGGGGACTGGGCCCTGGACCACTCGCCGGAGAGCCTCGGCTTGGCGCCTTACCACATTGTGCTCAGTGGCAACTGCCGCGCCGAGTTATCAGGCGGGCAGCAGGTGACGCTGGAGGAGGGCGATATTCTGCTGATGCCCGGCGGGGCCACCCATTTATTACGCAGCCAGGGCGCGCGCATCCGGCCGATGCAGCCCACGGTGATCGAGGGTGGCCTGCTCCCGGTGCATCGCCTGGGCGGCGACCGGCCGGACCTCGACATGCTTTGCGGCAGCTTCCACTACAACCGCCAGTCGTTGCTGCTCGGCGCGTTGCCGGAGTACCTGGTGGTGTCCAGTCGCGAGTGGCAGGGCGACGGCCAACTGGCAGCGTTGATTGCTCTGCTGCGCAGTGAAGCGGACAGCCAGCAACTGGGCGCGCGCTCCTTTATCGATGCGTTGTCGTCGGCGCTGTTCACCCTGATCCTGCGCACCTGGCTGGCGCGCCAGGCGCCCGTGGCCGGTACCTTCGCGCTGCTTGCCGATAAGCGCCTGAGCAAGGCCTGGCAGGCGATGCTGGCCGATCCGGGGCATGAGTGGACCATCGACAGCCTGGCGTCGGCTGCGACGATGTCACGCGCCACCTTCATGCGTGCGTTCGTGAAAGTCGCGGGTGTGTCGCCGTGGGTGCTGCTGACCCAGTTGCGCATGGAGCTGGCCTTCAATCTGTTGCGCCAGTCGCACCTGAGCCTGCTGGATATCGCCGCCCAGGTGGGTTACCAGTCCCAGGCGGCATTCAGTAAGAAATTCAAGGAAACCTATGGCGAGGCGCCGGGGCGCCTGCGGTCATCGGGCGGGTAGCAGCTTGAGGGTGCCACGGGTGTTGGCGGTGACTTCCTCGTCGGTGAAGTGCGCCTGTTCGTAGCCGCCTTCGATGTAGGTTTCCGCCTGGTCGCCGTAGTGCCGGTCAAACGGCACCCCGCTTTGGCCGACCGGGTTGATGGTCAACGCGTGGGCTGCGTCGGCGAAGTCGATCAGACGGCGGGTCGAAGGCCCGTAGGTGACGGGCCACGGTGCCGGGCCGATATTGGCCGATTGGTTATTTGGCACTTCGTGCGTGCCCGGCGCCGGGAACGGGCCGACATTGACGATCAGGTCCAACGGTTTCTGCGAGCCCAGCGGGTGGCCGTGGGTCAGGGTATGGGCCTTGCCCCATTGCCATTGGCTCGGGTCATCGCCGAAGGTGGCCTTGAGGTGCGCGAGGCTGTTATCCCAGGCGAGCTTGACGGTGTCGGCGCGCTTGCCGCCCCACCACGGTGAATCCGGCGCGGCGGCCAAGCGTGGCAAGGCAGCGTCGATCACGCGGGTACCGAGCAGGGTCTTGAACATGCCGTCGCCGAGTTTCGGGTGGAAGGCGGCGTCGGCCAGGTTGAACAGGAACTGGTTGAACAGCGTGGCGCTGGTCGAGTCCAGCGGGTAGTCACCCTTCCAGCTTGCAAGCTGTTCCACCAGTTTCAACTGCGCCGGGTCTTTGACCACCTCACGCAGCACCGGCAACAGCGGCGTCAGCAGGCGCGGGCCGAAGGCGGTGGTGGTGCCGAGCTGCAAGGCCTGGCTGTTATTCACATCCCACTTCACGCTCTTGTCGCTCAACTGCGCGTTCAACTGTTGACCACGGTCGGCCAGGTTGTAGTAACCGGGAATCTCCATGCCGGTCGGTGAGACCGGCTGGGCATTGGCTGACACCACGTAACCGCGCGCCGGGTTTTCTTCCTGGGGGTTGGCGCTGAAGGGGTAGAAGCCCAGCTTGTCGGCCTGGGCGGTGCTGCCGTCAAGGATAAACCCGGCGTTGACCCCGGCCGGCCGGATCGGCAACTGCGCCGCCGCCCACCAGCCGATATCGCCCTTGGCATTCGCCCATACAATGTTCAGCCCCGGCGCCGACACCTTGGCCGCCGCCGCACGGGCTTTCACCAGTGTGTCGGCGCGGTTGAGCTGGTAGAAGCCCTCAAGGATCGGATTCTGGGTATCGAGGAACGCCCACCACATGGCAATCGGCGTCTTGCCGGCGTTTTCGCCCAGCACGTCATTGATGATCGGGCCGTGGGGCGATTGGCGCAGGGTCAACGTCACCGGCGTCTGGCCCTTCACGGCGATCTGCTGCTCGGTGCTGCTCATGTCGACCCACTGGTCGTGGTACCAGACCTGGTTGGGGTTGTCCGGGTTGACCTTCTCGGCGATGAGGTCGAGGTCATCGTTCTGGAACATGGTCAGGCTCCAGCCGAAATCCAGGTTGTGCCCCAGGAACGCCACCGGCACCAGTGCATTGTGATAGCCATACAGCTCGAAACCCGGCGCCGATAACTGCGCCTCGTACCACACCGACGGCACCGAGAAACGGATGTGCGGGTCACCGGCGAGCAAAGGCTTGCCGCTCTTGGTACGGTTGCCGCTGATGGCCCAGGCGTTGCTGCCTTCGAACTGCGGCAGGCCGTTGTCGGCCAGGGCCTGTTCGCTCAGGGAGGCGAGGGCGCCGAGGGCCTGCCAATCGCTGGTGGCGAGGTTGAGGGCGCCTTTGGGTTGCCAGTCCAGGTCAAAGACTTTCAGGTAGTCGCTGCCCAGTTGGTCGCGGATGTAGGTCAGCACGGGCTCGGTACGAAACGCGGCGGCAAAGCTGTAGGCCATGTACCCGGCGACGCTGATGGTGTCCTCGGCGGTAAACGGTCGCTTGGGGATGCCCAGCATGTCGAACTCCATCGGGCTGGCGTGGCTGTCCTGATACTGGTTGATTCCGTCCAGGTAGGCTTGCAGCGCCTTCCAGTGCGCCGACTCGTGGTCGAGTTGCGCCACATAGGTGGCCGCACGGTCGCGAATGCGCAGGCTGCGGAACAGCTTGTCGGTCTCCAGCACCTTGGGCCCCAGCACCTCGGCCAGTTCGCCTCGGGCCAGGCGCCGCATGATCTCCATCTGGAACAGTCGGTCCTGGGCGTGCACGTAGCCCAGGGCGCGGTACAGGTCGGTTTCGTTCTCGGCTTGGATGTGCGGTACACCACGGTCGTCGTAACGCACCGTGACCGAGCCTTGCAGGTTGGCCAGTGTGACCGTGCCCTGGCGGGTGGGCTGCTTGCTGTAAACGTACCAACCGGCGCCGAGGGCGACCAGTACGACAAGAACCGCGAGAACCCGCAAGACGCGCTTCATGAACATTCCTTACCAAGAGTGGGGTGGCGAGCTACGAGCCTTTTGGCCACGAACAATAGCAGCCCACCGCCAGGGTGTGCGTGGCATTTACCTCGCGTCCTGTTTCAAGGGCCTTCAAGATCGGCTCGATAAAACTGTTGCTGGAATTACACGTGAGGCCTTCGCTGTAGGGCCCGAAGTACGCGAGCTTGCCGCTGCGATCCCAGATACCCACGGCCGGGCTGGCCGGCACCTGCTCGGCGCCGGGCAGGGCGGCGAGGGTTTTCATGCGGCGCAGGTTGTCGGGCAATTGGCCGTGGCTGCCGGGCTTTTGCAGCGCGTAGAACTCTACGCCTTGGGGCGCGTACTGCTCGATCAGCTCGCCCAAGTGCTGCTGGTTGCCGACGTTGCACGGGCACGCCGGGTCCCAGAAGTGCACCAGGCGAATCGGGCCGGGGCCGGCAAGGTCGGCGGGCAGCTTCAACGGGTCGCCGGAAAACACCGCCGTGTGCTCGCTGAAGGCGCGCAAGTAGCGGCCCTGGAACCAGTCATACGCCGCCCACAGCACGCCGGCGCAGATCACCAGGATCAGGCTCGCGAACAAGGCGGTGCGGTAGGGCTGTCGCATTCAGATGTATCCTCGAAGGTCGCGTAGCTTGCCATGCTTGTCCTGACAGATGAATATCGCAGCTCGATATTCATCTTTGCCGCAAGTCTGGAAGCCTTTATGCCCGTTACCTTTGACCCTGATCATCTGCGCGAAAGCTTGCGGCCCCTTGTGGATGCGCAACCGCTTTCAGCCGAGGCGCGGGTCTACCAGCGTTTTTACGGTCTGGACCAGGCCGCGAGCCGCCTGGGGCGTTTCGAGGTGGAGGGTTTTGAGGTGGTGGCCCAGGTGTGGTGGCCGCAATCGCCTGTGGCGACGATGTTCATGTTCCATGGCTTCTACGACCACATGGGGCTGTACCGTCATGTGGTGAAGTGGGCGCTGGAGCAAGGCTTCGTGGTGATCGCCTGCGATTTGCCGGGGCATGGCCTGTCCAGTGGCGTGCGTGCCAGCATCGATGATTTTGCGGTGTATCAACAGGTGGTGAATGCGCTGTTCACCCAGGCGCAAGTGCTGCAACTGCCGCAACCCTGGCACCTGTTCGGGCAAAGCACCGGCGGCGCGGTGGTGGTGGATCACCTGCTCAACCATGGCGCCGACAGCCCGGCCCAGGGCAAGACTTTCCTGCTGTCACCCCTGGTGCGGCCGCGTGCCTGGGGGTGGTCGCAGGTCAGCTACTACCTGCTGCGTCCTTTCGTCAAAGGCATTGCGCGGCGATTCAGCGAGAACACCCACGATCCGGCGTTCAAGCCGTTCCTGGAAGCCGACCCGCTGCAGCCGCGCCAACTGCCGACTGCCTGGGTCGGCGCTTTGGCGCGCTGGATCAAACGCATCGAAGCCGCACCGCGCAGCACCCGGCGGCCCGTGATTGTTCAAGGCGAGGAAGACATGACGGTGGACTGGCAGCACAACCTGCAGGTGTTACGCGGCAAGTTCGACCAGCCCGAGGTGCTGATGCTGCCGCGTGGCAGGCATCATCTGGCCAATGAGATTCCGGAGATTCGCGAGGTGTATTTCAAGTACCTCACCGACCGTGTGTGATGGCGATCAGGGCGCCAGGCTTGAGGTGCTCTGGCCGACTGCCAGTCCGGCGCGAATGGCAGCGAGAGCCGCCTGGTAATACGCCTTACCCTCCGGTGACTCGGCAAACGTCGCGAACTCTTCCAGCTCCGGGTCGGACAAATCCCGATAGACGTACAGCAGTGTGTTGTTCAGATCCTTGTCGATCTGCTGCATCAACCGCTCACGCTGGCCGTTCAACATGCCTTGGGCCTGCCCACCGCCGAGCAGGCCGGGAATCATCTGGCTCAAGCTATCGGCCGCGACTCCGGCAATCGCCAGGCTGACTTCCGCACCGGCTTCTCGGGCTGGCAGGGCCTGGGCCAGGTGGCCGATGATCAGGCTGCGAGTCGCGTCGGCTTGGATTTTCGGCAGGCCCTGGGCGTTTTTCGCCAGTTGATCACGGCGCGTGGCGAGCAACTCGGCGGCGACAATCTTGCGGCCCAGGGGCGATTGGAAAAACGCCAGGGCCGGCTTGGGATCCGCCAGATTTTTGCGCAATTGCGCTTCGGCACGCTGGTCCACAGCCTGGGCGGCGAAGCGTTTATTGCTGTTGTCCACCAGCGCCTGGTACACCGCCGGTGGCAGGCTATTGCGGTAACGCTGCTGGGCGGCACTGAGGGCATCATTGAAATGCGCACGTTGTTCGGCCCAGCCGGCGACCTTGTACAACTGGTCATGGCCGTCTGCCCAGGCGGGCAAAACGCAGAACATCAGCAAGGAAAAAAACAAACGACGCATATGGACTCCTGTCAGTCGGCCACTATTGTCCGTGTCGGGCGTAGGATTTGTCGAGAAGTCCTATCAGTCACCTGACTAAAGTGCAGTCAGACGCTCGGCGGCTCTGTCGGATTCACAGGCGTATGGATACTATGCGCGCCATGCAAATACCCCTCGATCACCCCTTGCTGCAACGTATTGTCGACGACCTGGCCGAAAAGGGCTGGTCCCGGCAGGACGGCTTCCTGCCCCAGGCTCTGACCCTGGAACTGGCGGCTGAGTGCCGTAAACGTGCAGCCGAGGGTGAACTGGCCCCGGCGGCGGTAGGGCGTGGCCCGGCCCAGGAGATTCGCGAAGGCATTCGCGGTGACCATATCCAGTGGCTGGAGGACGGTGACGCGGCGGTCTGCGACACCTACATGGCGCTGATGGACAGCCTGCGTTTGGCGATGAACCGTGGCCTGTTCCTAGGCCTGGAAGATTTCGAAAGCCATTTCGCGATGTACCCACCGGGAGCGTTCTACCTCAAGCACCTGGACCGTTTCCGCGACGATGACCGGCGCATGGTTTCGGCGGTGATTTACTTGAACGACGCCTGGCTGCCCGAGCACGGCGGCCAATTGCGCATGTACCTCAAGGACGGCGTCGAATACGATGTGGTGCCCACCGGCGGTTGCCTGGTGGTGTTCCTGTCGGGCGAAGTGCCCCACGAAGTCATGCCCGCCACGCGCGAACGCCTGTCCCTTACCGGCTGGTTTCGTCGGCGGGGCAACGAGCCGTTCTGAACATGGAAAAGATACTGATCAGCCGCTGCCTGCTGGGGCACAAAGTGCGCTACGACGGTGGCTCCAGTGGGCCGTTTGACCAACTGGCGGTGTGGCAAGCCGAAGGGCGGGTGGTGGCGATCTGCCCTGAAGTGTCGGGTGGTTTGCCGACGCCTCGACCCGCTGCCGAAATTCCAGGCGGGCAAGGCGTGGATGTCTGGGAGGGCCGCGCTCAGGTGCTCACCGCCGAGGGCGAAGATTTCAGCGCGGCGTTCCTTGAGGGGGCGCGCCAGGCTTTGGCGCTGGTGCAGCGCCACAACATCCGCATCGCCGTGCTCAAGGCCAATAGCCCGTCGTGCGGCAACCTGCTCACCTATGACGGCACGTTTTCGGGTGTGAAAGTGAGTGGCGAAGGTGTGACGGCGGCGCTGCTGAGGCAGCATGGCGTTCAGGTATTCAGTGAATTGCAATTGCCCGAAGCCGCCGCCGCCCTGGCGCACCGCTGATTATTGGGCTTTGGCCACCGGCTCGGTTTCCAACCATTTCTGCGCCAAGGCCTTCAACCGGCCATCCGCCTTCACGCGCTGCAACGCTTTGTCCAGGCTCGCCTTGAACGCTGGATTGCCCTTCTGAAAGGGAATCGCCAGCGCCGGCTCCTCGTTGTAAAGCTCACTGAAATCGAACCGATCCTGCAACGCGGCAGTCATAGCGATATGGTTGATGGCCACGTCATATTTGCCGGTTGCCACGCCTGGGAGCAGGTCGCCGTCATCGGTGGTGATGAAGGAGGGGCGCACGTCCATTTCCTTGGCCAGTTGCTCGCCCAGTTCCACTTCGAAGCCGGTGAGTTTGTCGCCTTCCTTGAAATTGTACGGTGGGGTGTTGGCTTCAAGGGCGATGCGCAGTTCGCCACGGTCGAATACATCATCGACCAGTTCGGCATGAGCCAAAGGGCTCAGAAGGGGCAGCAACAGTAACAGGCCAGGCGAAAAGCGCATGGTCACTCCTAGAGATTTTTAATGTGCGAGGCGCCGTTCAGCATCGCTTTGCTATGGTGTTGAGTGCCTTGGACAGCAATTTGTCGCGAAGTTGTCATAACCCTACAGATTTCACAGAAAAACTGGAGAAGCGAATGAAAGCCTTTTTGTCCCGTGCAACCCTTGCCAGCCTGTTGCTGGGTGCCTCGATGTTGGCGAATGCTGCTGATGTCCCTCGTACGCCTGCTCCCAAAGGCGCCGAGGTGTTTATCGTCTCGCCCAAAGACGGCGCAACCGTCGACAAAACCTTCACCGTCAAATTCGGCGTCAAGGGCCTGGACCTGGAACCGATCGACAAGCAAGTACCGGGCGCCGGCCATCACCACCTGCTGGTCGACCAGGACGTGACGTCGCTCAAGGCCGACGAAGCCATTCCAGCCACGGCCACGTCGATTCACTTCGGCAAGGCGCAAACCGAGACCGAGCTGACCCTCGCACCTGGCAAGCACACCTTGCAGCTGGTGGCTGGCGATAACGTGCACCGCCAGTTCGAGCCCACTGTAGCCTCGAAAGTGATCACGGTTAACGTCAAATAAGATTTGTTCAGATGTAAAAAAGGGAGCCCGAGGGGCTCCCTTTTTCATGCTGCGGCGAAACCTTAGAACAACACGCGGCTACGAATGGTGCCGTTGATGTGCTGCAGCTTCTCTTGCGCCAGGTCCGAGTACTCGGCGTCGACGTCGATCACCACGTAGCCGACCTTCTCGTTGGTCTGCAGGAACTGACCGGAGATGTTGATGCCGTTTTCCGCGAAGACCTTGTTGATCTCCATCATCACGCCAGGAATGTTCTGGTGGATGTGCAGCAGACGGTGCTTGCCAGGGTGAGCCGGCAGGGCCACTTCCGGGAAGTTCACCGACGACACCGACGTACCGTTGTCGCTGTACTTGACCAGCTTCTCCGACACTTCCAGGCCGATGTTGGCTTGGGCTTCGGCAGTGGAACCGCCGATGTGCGGGGTCAGGATCACGTTGTCCAGGCCACGCAGCGGGCTCTCGAAGATGTCGTCGTTGGAGCGCGGCTCCACCGGGAACACGTCGATAGCGGCGCCGATCAGGTGCTTGTCCTTGATCGCGTCGGCCAGGGCGTCCAGCTCGACCACGGTGCCACGGGCAGCGTTGATCAGGATGCCGCCTTTCTTGATGGCGCGGATTTCCTTCTCGCCGATCATCCACTGGGTCTCAGCGGTTTCCGGAACGTGCAGGGTCACGATGTCGGACATGCCCAACAGCTCGGTCAGGCTGGCCACTTGCGTGGCGTTGCCCAATGGCAGCTTGGTCAGGGTGTCGTAGAAGAACACCTGCATGCCGAGGCCTTCGGCCAGGACCGACAACTGAGTACCGATCGAGCCGTAACCGACGATACCCAGCTTCTTGCCACGGATTTCGAAGGAGTTGGCTGCGCTCTTGATCCAGCCGCCACGGTGGCAGGAAGCGTTCTTCTCAGGAATGCCGCGCAACAACAGGATGGCCTCGGCCAGCACCAGTTCCGCAACGGAACGGGTGTTGGAGTACGGTGCGTTGAACACCGCGATGCCGCGCTCGCGCGCTGCGTTGAGGTCGACCTGGTTGGTGCCGATGCAGAAACAGCCGACCGCCACGAGTTTCTTGGCGTGATCGAAGATCTCTTCGGTCAGCTGAGTGCGGGAGCGAATGCCGATGAAGTGCGCGTCGGCGATCTTTTCCTTGAGTTGGGCTTCCGGCAGAGAACTGGTGATGTACTCAATGCTGGTGTACCCGGCGGCTTTCAGAACGTCGACAGCCGATGGGTGGACGCCTTCCAGAAGAAGGAACTTGATCTTGCTCTTATCGAGAGAAGTCTTGCTCATCTGCGTAAACCTGTATCCCGGAGAAAAATGGCAGGGAATCGGATCGCGTAAGCTGACCCGGACGGCAGGAAAGCCGTCACCGCAGAAACGCCCTTGGGCTCTGTCCTGCGGGGGCGGTATGCTAGCATACGCGCCCCGCAAACACTCATTCCTGCGACGTGAAGCGTTCTCAGGATGACCATGAATTGTTCGAGAGTTCTGTCGATGACCCATCCTGCCCTGATTGATGAGCTAAAGACCCTGGTTGAGCCCGGCAAAGTGCTGACCGATGCAGACTCCCTGGAGGCTTACGGCAAGGATTGGACCAAGCACTTCGCACCCGCGCCGACCGCCATTGTCTTCCCCAAGACCACTGAGCAGGTCCAGGCCATTGTGCGTTGGGCCAATACCCACAAGGTGGCGCTGGTGCCATCGGGCGGGCGTACCGGCTTGTCCGCCGCTGCCGTGGCGGCAAATGGCGAAGTGGTCGTGTCGTTCGACTATATGAACCAGATCCTCGACGTGAACCTCACCGACCGCACCGCTGTGTGCCAGCCGGGCGTGGTCACCAAGCAATTGCAGAACGTCGCTGAAGAAAAAGGCCTGTACTACCCGGTGGACTTCGCATCGTCCGGTTCCAGCCAGATTGGCGGCAATATCGGCACCAATGCCGGCGGGATCAAGGTGATTCGCTACGGCATGACCCGCAACTGGGTGGCCGGCATGAAAGTCGTCACCGGCAAGGGTGACGTACTGGAACTGAACCGCGACCTGATCAAGAACGCCACCGGCTACGACATGCGCCAGCTGTTCATCGGCGCTGAAGGCACCCTCGGCTTTGTGGTCGAAGCCACCATGCGTCTGGACCGTGCGCCGAAAAACCTCACCGCCATGGTGCTCGGTACGACTGACTTCGATTCGATCATGCCGGTCTTGCACGCGTTCCAGAGCAAGCTGGATCTGACCGCCTTCGAATTCTTCTCCGACAAGGCTCTGGCCAAGGTCATGGGCCGTGGCGACGTGCCGGCCCCGTTCGAAACCGAGTGCCCGTTCTACGCGCTGCTGGAATTCGAAGCCACCACCGAAGAAGTCGCCAACCACGCCCTGGAAACCTTCGAGCATTGCGTGGAGCAGGGCTGGGTGCTGGACGGCGTGATGAGCCAGAGCGAAACCCAACTGCACAACCTGTGGAAACTGCGCGAGTACATCTCCGAGACCATTTCCCACTGGACCCCGTATAAGAACGATATCTCGGTGACTGTCTCCAAAGTGCCGGCGTTCTTGAAGGAAATCGATGCGATCGTCGGCGAACACTACCCCGACTTCGAAATCGTCTGGTTCGGCCACATCGGTGACGGCAACCTGCACCTGAACATCCTCAAGCCGGAAAACCTGAGCAAGGACGAGTTCTTCGCCAAGTGCGCCACCGTGAACAAGTGGGTGTTTGAAACCGTCGAGAAGTACAACGGCTCGATCTCCGCCGAACACGGCGTAGGCATGACCAAGCGTGACTACCTGACTTACAGCCGCTCGCCGGTTGAAATCGAATACATGAAGGCTGTCAAAGCCGTGTTCGACCCGAACGGGATCATGAACCCTGGCAAGATCTTCGCTGTTTAATCGCCCTGAAGGAGTCGTTCCATGAGCTACCAGCACAAGTATGTCGACGGCACCAACATCCACTTTCCGGTCGGTAAAGTGGTGTGTATCGGGCGTAACTACGCCGAACACGCCAAGGAACTGGACAACCCGGTGCCGACCGAGCCGCTGCTGTTCATCAAGCCGGGCAGCTGCGTGGTGCCGCTGGAAGGTGGTTTCAGCATCCCGACCGAGCGCGGTTCGGTGCACTACGAGGCGGAAATCGCGGTATTGATCGGCAAGCCGTTGTCGACCAAGCCCAGCCGTGAAGAAGTGCTCGACGCCATTTCCGGCTTCGCCCCGGCCCTAGACCTGACGCTGCGCGACAAACAGGCTGAGCTGAAAGCCAAGGGCCTGCCGTGGGAAATCGCCAAGTCCTTCGATGGTGCGGCGGTGATCGCGCCGTTCGTGGTGGGCAGCACCTTCCCGGACGTGGCTGATATCGGCATCCGCCTGAGCATCAATGGCGAAGTGCGCCAGGATGGCAACAGCGCGCAGATGCTCAACCCGATCATCCCGATGATCCAGCACATGGCCGGCTGCTTCTCGCTGCAAGCGGGCGATGTGATCCTCACCGGCACCCCGGCTGGCGTGGGCCCGCTGAATGTGGGCGATGAGCTGGTGTTGGAACTGTCGGGCCAGAATCGCTTCGAAAGCAGCGTTCGCTGACGAAACGCAGTAAAAATGTGGGAGCGGGCTTGCTCGCGAATGCGGTGGATCAGTCGCCTAATACATTGACTGACACTCCGCCTTCGCGAGCAAGCCCGCTCCCACATTGGATTGCATGCATCCAGCTACCCGGCTTTTGCATTTTTTTCACACGCCATCCGGATAATCCCCAGCCTCTTGCGCGCGGGCCTGTCATTCCTGTGCTATCACCTAACGCTGACTTTCCGGAAAAAGCGCCCAATGGCCGTGTCCTTGCCCTCGCCCTCCGCTACACCCAAGCCGCGTTCTCGCTTTGCCTTGCGCTGGTATTCCTGGCTGTTGCTGGTGGGAGTGATCTCCTACGGCGTTGCCTGGGCCATGCACTGGGATGATCGCGGTGTGCTGTGGGTGCTGGAGCGTTTCGAAACGCCGGCCGAACGCCAGGAAAGCGTCTGGCTGCCGGACTACCAGGCGGTGATCGACGGTAAGCCTTTACCGGGCATGGAGAAGGACGAAGCTTCCGACGTCTCCTACAACCCTCAGACCAAAACCCTGTTTTCCGTGATGGGCAAGAACCCGTTCCTCGCTGAGTTGAGCCTGCAAGGCGACGTGCTGCGCAAGATGCCGCTCAACGGTTGGGATAACCCGGAAGGCGTGACGGTGATGGAAAACGGCTTGATCGCCGTGGTCGATGAGCGCCAGCACACACTGACCATCGTCAAGGTCGATGCCACCACCGTGGCGTTGAACAAGGCCGATTTCCCGAGTTATGACCTGGGCCCGTCCAAGGACCAGAACAAAGCCTTTGAAGCTATTACCTGGGACAAGCGCAACCAACAACTGGTGCTGGGCGAGGAGCGCCCGCCGGCGTTGTTCACCTGGAAAAGCGACGGCGGTGCGACCCTGTCTGGCGATAAGCAGAAGCTGGCCAGCAAGGAATTGGACATGCGTAACCTCTCGGCCCTGGCCGTCGACCCGCGCACCGGGCATTTGCTGGTGCTGTCGGCCGACTCACACCTGCTGCTGGAGCTGGACGAGAAGGGCGAGCAAGTCAGCTTCATGACCCTGCTCGGCGGTTTCAATGGTCTCAAGCACACCATTCCTCGGGCGGAAGGCGTGACCATGGACGAGAACGGCACGTTGTACATCGTCAGTGAGCCGAACCTGTTCTATCGTTTTGAAAAACAGAAATAACGGACAGTTTACGTCGGATAGTTCTCTATCAGCGGCATTCGCCAGACACCGGGGCGCGTTTAAGTTTAAATTCAGACAGGCGTGATATTCATTCGCCACTTTTGAATTTGAGCCCCCCTGATGCGACGACTAGCCCGCCCCAAACCGATGCTCTTTATGCTTGCGCTGATCGTCCTGATCGGCGCCGGGGTCGTTGCGCAGCACTTTCGGCTGTTCGAGCGCGCCTGGTTCAACTGGCAAGTGTGGCGCCAGCCAGCGAATGAGCGCTCCATCGGCCTGGCGGATTATCAGGTCGCCGTGGAAGCCCGGGTGATCGAAGGGCTTAATGACGATGTGTCGGCCCTCACCTACGACCCTATCCGTAAAAGCCTGTTTACCGTCACCAATCAAAACGCCGAACTGATCGAGCTGTCCCTGGAGGGCAAGATCCTGCGGCGCATTCCTTTGGTCGGGTTTGGCGACGCCGAGGCCGTGGAGTACATCAGCGAGAACATCTACGTCATCAGCGATGAGCGTCAGCAGCGCTTGATCAAGGTGCATGTGGACGACGACACCCAATTCCTCGACGCCGCGGATGCGGAGCAGATGACCCTGGGCCTGCATGTTGGCGGCAACAAGGGCTTTGAGGGCCTGGCCTATGACTCGGTGGGCAAGCGCCTGTTCGTGGCCAAGGAGCGCGACCCGATGTTGATCTACGAGATCCACGGCTTCCCCCACTTCAAACCGGAAAAAACCTACTCGGTACACGTGGTCAACAACCCCAAGCGTGATGCCGGATTGTTTGTGCGTGACCTGTCGAGCCTGCAATACGACGAGCGCAGCGGCCATCTGCTGGCGCTGTCGGATGAATCGTTCCTGGTGCTGGAACTGGATATCGACGGTCGCCCGTTGAGCAGTCTGTCACTGCTGAACGGGCGCCATGGCCTGAAAAAGCGGGTGCCTCAGGCGGAAGGGATCGCGATGGACGATGACGGTAACCTCTACCTCACCAGCGAGCCGAACCTGTTTTACGTGTTCAAGAAGCCTTGAGGGTTTTCACGCCTTCAGCGGTGCCCAGCAACAGCACATCCGCTGGGCGCGCTGCGAACAGGCCGTTGGTGACCACGCCGACGATCGCGTTGATCTGAGTTTCCAGCTCAACCGGATGAGTGATCTGCATGTTGAACACGTCGAGGATGATGTTGCCGTTGTCGGTCAACACGCCTTCGCGGTACACCGGGTCGCCGCCCAGTTTCACCAGCTCGCGGGCCACGTGGCTGCGGGCCATCGGGATCACTTCCACCGGCAGCGGGAACGCGCCGAGTACCGGCACCAGCTTGCTGGCGTCGGCGATGCAGATAAAAGTCTTGGCCACAGCCGCGACGATTTTCTCGCGGGTCAGGGCTGCGCCGCCGCCTTTGATCAGGTTCAGGTGTTCGTCGCTTTCATCGGCGCCGTCGATGTAGAACTCCAGGTCGCTCACGGTGTTGAGCTCGTACACCGGGATGCCATGGCCTTTCAGGCGCGCGGCGGTGGCTTCGGAGCTGGCCACGGCGCCGTCGAACGCGCCTTTTTGCTGGGCCAGTGCGTCGATGAAGCAGTTGGCAGTGGAGCCGGTGCCGACACCGACGATGCTCTTGTCGTCGAGTTTAGGAAGGATTAAATCGACAGCGGCCTGGGCCACTGCCTGTTTGAGTTGATCCTGGGTCATGCGGGCTCCGGAACGGGCGGGGAGTTAACGAGGGGCGCGAGTATAACCCAACAAAACCTCTGGATTCGTGTGGTCGCCCGGCCAAAAGCCGGGTTAGACTCCTTGGCCCTGCCAAACCGTGAAAGTAGATGCCCGCCAATGCTTGAACAGTACGTCAAAAAGATCCTCACCTCGCGCGTTTACGACGTTGCCGTAGAAACCCCGTTGCAGACCGCCCGCCAGCTCTCCGAGCGGCTGGGCAACCAGGTCTGGCTCAAGCGTGAAGACTTGCAGCCGGTGTTCTCGTTCAAGATTCGCGGCGCCTATAACAAGTTGACCCAGCTGACGGCTGAGGAGCGCGCACGCGGCGTGGTCACGGCGTCGGCGGGCAACCATGCCCAGGGCCTGGCCCTGGCGGCCAAGGTGCTGGGGGTCAAGGCCACTATCGTGATGCCCAAGACCACCCCGGAGATCAAGGTCGAAGGTGTGCGCTCGCGTGGCGGCAAAGTGGTGCTGCATGGTGATTCCTTCCCGGAAGCCCTGGCCTACTCGCTGAAACTGGTCGACGAAAAAGGCTACGTCTACATTCACCCCTACGATGATCCGCACACTATTGCCGGGCAGGGCACCGTGGCGATGGAGATCCTGCGCCAGCACCCGGGGCCGCTGGACGCGATTTTCGTTCCGGTGGGCGGCGGCGGGCTGATTGCCGGGATTGCGGCGTACGTGAAGTACCTGCGTCCGGACATCAAGATCATCGGCGTCGAGCCGGACGACTCCAATTGCCTGCAAGCTGCGCTGGCGGCGGGCGAGCGCGTGGTGTTGCCGACTGTTGGTATCTTTGCCGATGGCGTGGCAGTGGCGCAGATCGGCCAGCACACGTTTGATATCTGCAAAGACTATGTCGACGAAGTGATCACCGTGAGCACCGATGAGATCTGTGCGGCGATCAAGGACATCTACGACGACACCCGTTCCATCACCGAGCCGGCAGGGGCATTGGGTGTGGCGGGGATCAAGAAGTACGTCGAGACCCGTGGCGTCACCGGACAGACCCTGGTGGCCATCGACTCCGGCGCCAACGTCAACTTCGATCGCTTGCGCCATGTGGCCGAGCGCGCCGAGCTGGGTGAGGGCCGCGAAGCCATCATCGCCGTGACCATCCCCGAGAAACCCGGCAGCTTCAAGGCGTTTTGCGAGGCCGTGGGCAAGCGCCAGATCACCGAATTCAACTACCGCTTCCACTCCGGCAGCGAGGCGCACATCTTTGTCGGCGTGCAGACCCACCCGGAAAATGACCCGCGCAGCGCGCTGATCGCCAGCCTGACAGGCCAGGGTTTCCCGGTGCTGGACCTGACCGAGAACGAACTGGCCAAGTTGCACATCCGTCATATGGTCGGCGGCCATGCGGCCCACGTCAGCAATGAAGTGGTGTTTCGCTTCGAATTCCCGGAGCGTCCGGGGGCCTTGTTCAACTTTCTTAACAAATTGGGCGGGCGCTGGAACATCTCGATGTTCCACTATCGCAACCACGGCGCAGCCGATGGCCGTGTGGTCGCCGGCCTGCAAGTACCGGCGGACGAGCGTCATCTGGTACCGGCGGCCCTGGAAGCCATTGGCTACCCGTACTGGGATGAAAGCGATAACCCGGCCTACAAACTGTTCCTCGGTTGAGCGACTACGCTGATTGGGGCGGCCTTTAAGGAAGACGAGACATGGAAACCCTGATCACCCTGAAAGTTATCCACATCGCGGCCACGGTGTTGCTGCTGCTAAGCGGCCTGGGCCTGGCGATACTGGCTTGGCGCAAACGCAGTGCGGGCCCACCGGTGACCGTGCAGCGCCCCTGGGCGTTCGTCTGGTTGTTGATGGGCGTGTGTGTGGTGAGCATGCCGTTTACCGGCTGGTGGCTGGTGCACCTGATCGGCTGGCCGCTGGGGCAGACCTGGATCCTGGGTTCCAGCCTCCTCTATACCGTCGCGGCGCTGGCCTGGTTCTGGCTGGTGGCGCGCCTCAATCGCCTGCGCAAGGGCGAGGGCGGTAGCCTGAACTTCACGCTGGTGCTGGCGGTGGTCAGCCTGGTGGGGTTCGTCGCGATTGCCGGGTTGATGGGTGCCAAGCCCGTCTAGATGAGCGCTTACCTGCTGCTGAAAACCCTGCATATCCTGTCGTCGACCGTCCTGTTCGGGCTGGGCGCGGGCTCGGCTTACTACGCGATGCGCGCCTGGCGCACGGGCAATGTGGAAGTGATTGCCGCAACCTTCAAGCACCTGGTGTTCGCCGACTGGGCGTTTACTGCGACCACGGCGGTGTTCCAGCCGTTGAGCGGGATTGGCTTGATGCACCTGGCGGGCTGGTCGCTGCAGCAGAGTTGGTTGCAGTGGACGTTCGGTTTGTATGTGTTGGCGGGGATCTGCTGGTTACCGGTGGTGTGGTTGCAGATTCGGGTGCACGGGATGGCGGAGCAGGCGCTGCGGGACGGCACGGCAATGCCGATCAAGGCCGCGACCTATATGCGCTGGTGGTTTGGCCTGGGGTGGCCGGCGTTTCTCGCGTTTTTGGCGATTTTCTATCTGATGGTGGCCAAGCCGATGTAGGGCTTGACCACCACTGATCATCAGCTTCGCAATGTGATCACCGGCCAGCCACGCTTCTCGGCTTCAGCCCGTAGATTCGGATCCGGATCCACCGCCACCGGATGAGTCACCTGCTCCAGCAGCGGCAGGTCATTCATCGAGTCACTGTAGAAGTAGCTGTCTTCCAGGCTGTACCCGGTCTCTTCCAGCCAACGGTTCAAGCGCGTCACCTTGCCCTCGCGAAAGCACGGCACGTCAGTGCTGCGCCCGGTGTAGCGGCCGTTTTCCATCTCGCATTCGGTGGCGATCAAGGTTTCCACGCCCAGGCGTGCGGCAATCGGCGCGGTGACGAAACGGTTGGTGGCGGTGATGATCACCAGCTTGTCACCGGCGGCGCGGTGCTTGGCCAGCAGTTCGGCGGCCAGGGGCAGCATCAGCGCGTCGATGCAGTCGCGCATGAAATCGTTGTGCCACTCGTCTAACTGAGCCATCTCGGTACGGCCGAGGATTTCCAGGCTGAAGTTCAGGTAGGCGGCGTTGTCGAGCTTGCCGGCCAGGTAATCCTGGTAGAACTCGTCGTTGCGGGCCTTGTAGGCGATCGGGTCGAGAATCCCACGTTCACAGAGGTAATCGCCCCAGGCGTGATCGCTGTCACCGCCGAGGAGGGTGTTGTCCAAGTCGAATAAAGCCAGGCGCATTGCAGTTACTCGCTGAAATGTCTGTAAAAAGGCGTCCAGAATACGGTCTTTTCACAAGAGTGCACATAAGGTAAGAAGCCTCGTTGCCGCTTCATCAACCTTTGTGGAACAATGCGGCGACATGCGTTTGCGAGGTTGTTGCCGTGATCGACCCCGATGGTTTCCGTCCTAATGTCGGGATTATTCTTACGAATGATGCCGGACAGGTGCTATGGGCTCGCCGAATCAACCAAGATGCCTGGCAGTTTCCTCAAGGTGGAATCAACCCCGACGAAACCCCTGAAGACGCCTTGTACCGTGAGTTGAATGAAGAAGTCGGCCTTGAGCGCGAAGATGTACAGATTCTGGCCTGTACCCGTGGCTGGTTGCGCTATCGTTTGCCGCAACGCCTGGTGCGTACCCACAGCCAACCGCTGTGCATCGGCCAGAAGCAGAAATGGTTTCTCCTGCGCCTGATCTCCAACGAGCAGCGGGTGCGGATGGATTTGACCGGTAAACCGGAGTTCGATGGTTGGCGCTGGGTCAGCTATTGGTACCCGTTGGGCCAGGTGGTGACATTCAAGCGCGAGGTTTATCGTCGCGCTCTCAAAGAGCTTGCCCCGCGCCTTTTAGCGCGCGACTGACGACGGAGTTCGACCCCGAGCCATGCTCAATACGCTGCGCAAGATCGTCCAGGAAGTTAACTCCGCCAAGGATCTCAAGGCGGCGTTGGGGATTATTGTGTTGCGCGTCAAGGAAGCCATGGGCAGCCAGGTCTGCTCGGTTTACCTGCTGGACCCCGAGACCAACCGTTTTGTGCTGATGGCCACCGAGGGCTTGAACAAGCGCTCGATCGGCAAGGTCAGCATGGCGCCCAATGAAGGTCTGGTGGGCCTGGTGGGGACGCGTGAAGAACCCCTGAACCTTGAAAACGCGGCCGATCACCCGCGTTATCGCTACTTTGCCGAAACCGGCGAAGAGCGTTACGCCTCGTTCCTCGGTGCACCGATCATTCACCACCGCCGTGTCGTCGGCGTGTTGGTCATCCAGCAAAAAGAACGCCGCCAGTTCGACGAAGGTGAAGAAGCCTTCCTCGTGACCATGAGCGCGCAACTCGCAGGCGTAATCGCCCACGCCGAAGCCACCGGCTCGATTCGCGGCCTGGGGCGTGAAGGCAAGGGCATCCAGGAAGCCAAGTTCGTCGGCGTGCCAGGTTCGCCGGGCGCGGCTGTCGGTACGGCAGTGGTCATGTTGCCGCCGGCAGACCTGGATGTGGTGCCGGACAAGACCGTCAGCGACATCGACGCTGAAATCAAACTGTTCAAGACCGCCCTCGAAGGCGTGCGCGCCGACATGCGCAACCTGTCGAACAAGCTGGCCACTCAGTTGCGCCCCGAAGAGCGCGCACTGTTCGACGTGTACCAGATGATGCTCGATGACGCGTCCCTGGGTAACGAAGTCAAGACCGTGATCAAGACCGGCCAGTGGGCCCAGGGCGCACTGCGCCAGGTGGTCACCGATCACGTCAACCGTTTTGAAATGATGGATGACGACTACCTGCGTGAGCGGGCCTCGGATGTGCGCGACCTCGGTCGCCGTCTGCTGGCCAAGCTGCAGGAAGACCGCACTACCAACCTGGTTTACCCCGACAACACCATCCTTATCAGTGAGGAACTGACCGCCACCATGCTCGGCGAAGTGCCCGAGGGCAAGTTGGTGGGCCTGGTCTCGGTACTCGGTTCGGGCAACTCCCACGTTGCGATCCTGGCGCGTGCCATGGGCATCCCGACGGTGATGGGCCTGGTCGACCTGCCGTATGCCAAGGTCGACGGCATCGGCATGATCGTCGATGGCCATCGCGGTGAAGTGTTCACCAACCCCAGCGAAGTGTTGCGCAAGCAATACGCCGAGGTGGTTGAAGAAGAGAAGCAGCTGGCGCTGGGCCTCGATTCCTTGCGCGAACTGCCGTGTGTAACCACCGATGGTCACCGCGTGCCGTTGTTGGTCAATACCGGCCTGCTGGCCGACGTGGCCCGAGCGCAACAGCGCGGCGCCGAAGGGGTGGGGCTGTACCGCACCGAAGTGCCGTTCATGATCAACCAGCGTTTCCCGAGCGAGAAGGAGCAGCTGGCGATTTATCGCGAGCAACTGCAGGCCTTCCACCCGTTGCCGGTGACCATGCGCAGCCTGGACATCGGCGGCGACAAGTCACTGTCGTATTTCCCGATTAAAGAGGACAACCCGTTCCTCGGCTGGCGCGGAATTCGCGTCACCCTCGACCATCCCGAAATTTTCCTCGTACAGACCCGCGCCATGCTCAAGGCCAGCGAAGGTCTGAACAACCTGCGCATCCTGCTGCCGATGATTTCCGGCACTCATGAGCTTGAAGAGGCGCTGCACCTGATCCACCGCGCCTGGGGCGAAGTGCGCGACGAAGGCGCCGACGTACCGATGCCGCCGATTGGCGTGATGATCGAAATCCCGGCGGCGGTGTACCAGGCCAAGGAACTGGCGCGGCAGGTGGACTTCCTCTCGGTAGGTTCCAACGACCTGACCCAATACCTGCTGGCCGTGGACCGTAACAACCCACGGGTGGCCGACCTCTACGACTACCTGCACCCGGCGGTGCTGCAAGCCCTGCAACACGTGGTGCGCGACGCCCATGCCGAAGGCAAGCCGGTGAGTATCTGCGGTGAAATGGCCGGCGACCCGGCGGCGGCAGTGCTGTTGATGGCGATGGGTTTTGACAGTCTGTCGATGAACGCCACCAACTTGCCAAAGGTGAAGTGGATGCTGCGCCAGGTTGAGTTGAGCATGGCCAAGGACTTGCTGGCGGAGTTGATGACCATCGACAACCCGCAAGTTATCCACAGCTCGTTGCAGTTGGCGCTGAAGAACCTTGGGTTGACGCGGATGATCAACCCAGCGTCGGCGAAAACCTTGTAGCCGACAAAGATCAAAATGTGGGAGCGGGCTTGCTCGCGAATGCGGTGTATCAGTCACACATCCGGCGCCTGACACACAGTATTCGCGAGCAAGCCCGCTCCCACATTGGTTTTGTGGCGTGCTAGATATTGAGCTCGACCTCACCCAAGCGCCCACCATGCGGTCCAAAACTGCGCTCCACCATCCGCCGCGACCCGTCAGCATTCACAATCAACGCCGTACTTGCCCGCGTCCCATAACTTGGACTGGCAATAAACACGCTCGATAACAAACTCTCCGTCGCCAACCCCACCCCGGTATCCGGCAGGTCTGCAAACGGCGCCGTCTGCGGGTCGCTCAAAATCGCCAATAACGCCTCCGGCTGCGGATCATCCAGCACCGCACTCAACGCCGCCTTGGCCTTGAGCAGCTTGGGCCACGGCGTATCCAGCCCGGCGTTGGACAACCCATACACCCCAGCCTCCAATCGTGTCGGCTCAGTGTGGTTGGCGTTGTAATGCCACAGCTCATCGCGCGTGCCCACCAGCAGGTTAAACCCGGCATATTCGATCGAACGGCCGTTAACGTCGGCCAAATACTGGTCAATCGGCAGCGCACCGCTGAGAAATCGCGCCACCAACTCGCCACGGGATTTGCGGGCCGGTGGTTGATGCGGGTCACGGATATTGGTCAGGGCGGCAAAGCGCCCATCGGCATTCACCCCCAGCCAGGTGCCGCCTGCCTCCTGATCACGGCCGGCGTAGACCTCGGGCGCATCCAGCCACTGGGCCAGCGGCAGGCTGGGGCGGGCGTAGAACTCATCGCGGTTGGCCGCGACGATCAGCGGCTGGGCGTGGCCCGGCCGCCAGGCGAAAACAATCAGGCACATCAGGCGATCCCTTTTGTGTTTTTAGCCACTCTACCCACTCGAGTCGAGGCGTTCCATCGTATCCAGTTGGGTCGCATGCCTTCCATCCGTTAACATGCCGGACTTGGTTCGGGGGCTCCCATGGAATTTCTGCTGTATTTGCTGCTCGGCGCCTGTGCGGGTGTACTCGCCGGGCTGTTTGGCGTGGGCGGCGGGATCATCATCGTGCCGGTGCTGGTGTTCAGCTTCACCTTGCAGGGCTTCGACCCGCAGGTGCTGACCCACCTGGCCGTGGGCACTTCGCTTGCGACCATCATCTTTACCTCGGTGAATGCCGTGCGTGAGCACCACCGACGGGGCGCGGTGCGTTGGCCGATCTTTGTGTGGATGACCGTGGGCATCCTGATCGGCGCGGGCTTTGGCGCATTGACCGCCGAGGCGATTTCCGGCCCGCACCTGCAAAAGATCATCGGTGTATTTGCCTTGCTGGTAGCCGTTCAACTGGCACTGGACGTCAAGCCCAAGGCCAGCCGAACGGTGCCGGGCAAGTTTGGCCTGACCGTCGCCGGTACGTTTATCGGCTGGGCTTCGGCGATTTTCGGGATTGGCGGCGGCTCGCTGACCGTGCCGTTTTTGACCTGGCGCAGCGTGCCGATGCAACAGGCGGTGGCCACTTCATCGGCCTGCGGCCTGCCGATTGCGCTGGCCAGTGCATTAAGTTTCATGATTCTGGGCTGGCATGACCCGCTGTTGCCCGCTCATAGTCTAGGGTTCGTGTATTTGCCGGCGCTGCTGGGCATTGCACTGACCAGCATGGTGTTTGCCCGCTTCGGCGCACGCTTGGCGCATAAGCTGTCGCCGCGTTTGCTGAAACGGCTATTCGCCGGACTGCTGTTCTGTGTCGGCTTAAACTTTTTGCTTTAAAGAATTTGGATAATGCAGGCTTAATCGCGGCCCGGCATGGTCCCGGGCGCTATAACGAATGATTAACGAGGAGTCGCAATGCTGCCTTACCCGCAGATCGACCCGGTGGCCCTGGCCATCGGTCCGCTGAAAATCCACTGGTACGGGTTGATGTACCTGATCGGCATCGGCGGTGCCTGGTTCCTGGCTTCCCGCCGCCTGAACCGGTTCGACCCGACCTGGACCAAGGAGAAGCTCTCCGACCTGATTTTCTGGCTGTCGATGGGCGTGATTGTCGGCGGACGCCTGGGGTATGTGCTGTTCTACGACCTCTCCGCGTACATAGCCAACCCGACGCTGATATTTGAAGTGTGGAAGGGCGGCATGGCGTTCCACGGCGGCTTTATCGGCGTGATGATCGCCGCCTGGTGGTTCGGTCGCCGCAACGGCAAGTCGTTCTTCCAGCTGATGGACTTCGTCGCGCCGATGGTGCCGATCGGCCTGGGCGCAGGGCGCATTGGTAACTTCATCAACGCCGAGTTGTGGGGCAAGCCGACCGACGTGCCGTGGGCCATGGTGTTCCCACCGTTCAGCGACCCGGCGCAACTGCCGCGCCACCCGTCGCAGCTTTATCAGTTCGCGTTGGAAGGCGTGGCGCTGTTCCTTATCCTGTACATCTTTTCGCGCAAGCCTCGCCCGACCATGGCGGTTTCCGGCATGTTCGCGCTGTTCTACGGGATCTTCCGCTTTATCGTCGAGTTCGTGCGCGTGCCGGATGCACAATTGGGCTACCTGGCGTTCGGTTGGGTGACCATGGGTCAGATCCTCAGCTTGCCGATGATCCTCGGTGGCCTGGGCTTGCTGTGGTGGGCGTACAATCGCCCGCAGCCGCTGAAGAACACCGCGCTTTAAATTCGAATGCCGAGGCGGTTGCGCAGCCTCGGCTTCAACGATACGGGTAAAAAAATGAAGCAATATCTCGAGCTACTGAACGACGTCGTGACCAATGGATTGACCAAGGGCGATCGCACCGGCACCGGCACCAAGGCCGTGTTTGCCCGTCAGTATCGGCATAACTTGGCCGACGGCTTCCCGCTGCTGACCACCAAGAAGCTTCACTTCAAAAGCATTGCCAACGAGCTGATCTGGATGTTGAGTGGCAACACTAACATCAAGTGGCTCAACGAGAACGGCGTGAAAATCTGGGACGAATGGGCCACCGAAGACGGTGACCTGGGCCCGGTGTACGGCGAACAATGGACCGCCTGGCCGACCAAGGACGGCGGCACGATCAACCAGATCGACTACATGGTCCACACGCTGAAGACCAACCCCAACAGCCGGCGCATCCTGTTCCACGGCTGGAACGTCGAGTACCTGCCCGACGAGACCCAGAGCCCGCAGGAAAACGCGCGCAACGGCAAGCAAGCCCTGCCGCCGTGCCACCTGTTGTACCAGGCGTTTGTGCACGACGGTCACCTGTCGATGCAGTTGTACATCCGCAGCTCTGACGTGTTCCTCGGCCTGCCGTACAACACCGCCGCGCTGGCCTTGCTCACCCATATGCTGGCCCAGCAGTGCGACCTGATTCCTCACGAGATCATCGTCACCACCGGCGACACCCATGCCTACAGCAACCATATGGAACAGATCCGCACCCAGCTGGCGCGCACGCCGAAGAAGCTGCCGGAGCTGGTGATCAAGCGCAAACCGGCGTCGATCTACGACTACAAGTTCGAAGACTTCGAAATCGTCGGTTACGACGCCGACCCAAGCATCAAGGCTGACGTGGCGATCTGATCAATGCCCATGGCTGCGCCCTACATGTGAGGGCTCAGCCTCGCTGGCTGCCACACTCCCGCTGACTTCCAGCCGCTGCAAAATCCCACACTCCGGTCCGCCACCACAACGTTGGCGCAGGTCCAGCAATTGCTCCTGCAGCGCCAACAGCCCATCGATCCGCGCTTTCACATGGTGGATATGCTCGTCAATCAACGCATTCACGTTTTCGCACTGGTCCTGGGGGCTGTCGCGCAAGCCCAGCAGGCTGCGGATTTCTTCCAGGGTCATGTCCAGGCTGCGACAGTTACGGATAAACACCAGTCGCTCGGTGTGCGCCTGGGTGTACACGCGGTAGTTGGCGTCGGTGCGCGCCGGGGGTGGCAGCAGGCCTTCCTTCTCGTAGTAACGGATGGTTTCCACCGGGCAGTCGGTCAGTTTGGCCAGTTCGCCGATCTTCATCGCAGCAATCTCCAAATGGGTGCTTGACCCTATAGTGGCTACAGGGTCTTTACTTGGCAACAGGCACCTTTACGGACGCGACAGAATGAGCGATTCCATCCACACCCCGCACAAACACGAGCATGATCACGACCACGATCATGGCCCGAAAAAACTCACGCCGGTGCATGACCACGGCCACGGCGGCTCCTGCTGTGCCGGAACGCCGGCCCCGGCGCTGGTGCAACTGAGCGAGGCGCCTACCGCCGGCTCGCGGTTGAGCACCTTTCGCATCGAAGCCATGGACTGCCCCACCGAGCAGACGCTGATTCAGAACAAACTGGGCAAGCTGGCCGGCGTGCAGCAACTTGAGTTCAACCTGATCAACCGTATCCTCGGCGTCACTCACGACTTGCCGAGCACTGCGCCGATCATCGACGCCATCAAATCCCTGGGGATGCAGGCTGATCCCATCGAAGAAGGCACCCCTGCCGCTGAGCCGCCGGCCAAGAAGCACTGGTGGCCACTGGCGTTGTCCGGCGTGGGTGCGTTGGGGGCCGAAGTGCTGCACTTCAGCGGCGTCGCGCCCACCTGGGTGATCGCGCTGGTGGCGCTGGTGTCGATCCTCAGCGGCGGCCTCACCACGTACAAAAAGGGCTGGATTGCCCTGAAAAATCTCAACCTGAACATCAATGCCCTGATGAGCATCGCCGTGACCGGTGCAATCCTGATCGGACAATGGCCGGAAGCCGCCATGGTGATGTTCCTGTTCACCGTGGCCGAGTTGATCGAAGCCAAGTCCCTGGACCGTGCGCGCAATGCCATCAGCGGCTTGATGCAGATGACGCCGGAGCAAGCCACGGTACAGCAGGCCGATGGTTCGTGGGCTGAACAGGAAGTCAAAAGCATTGAGTTGGGTGCAATCGTGCGGGTAAAACCCGGCGAGCGCATCGGCCTGGACGGTGAAGTCACCGCCGGCCAATCCACCATCGACCAGGCACCGATCACCGGTGAAAGCCTGCCGATTGAGAAAACCGTGGGTGATAAAGTTTTCGCCGGCACCATCAACCAGGCCGGCTCCCTGGAATACAAAGTCACCGCCGCGGCCAACAACTCCACCCTGGCGCGCATCATTCATGCGGTGGAACAGGCCCAAGGCGCCCGCGCGCCGACCCAGCGCTTTGTCGACAGCTTCTCGAAGATCTATACCCCGGCGGTGTTTCTGTTCGCCCTCGGCGTGGCCATTATTCCGCCGCTGTTCATGGCCGGCGCCTGGTTTGACTGGATCTACCGCGCCCTGGTGTTGCTGGTAGTGGCGTGCCCGTGTGCGCTGGTGATTTCCACCCCGGTGACCATCGTCAGCGGCCTCGCGGCGGCAGCGCGCAAAGGCATCTTGATCAAGGGCGGCGTGTACCTGGAAGGTGGTTACAAACTCGACTACCTGGCCCTCGACAAGACTGGCACCATCACTCACGGCAAGCCGGTGCAAACCGATTACCTGGCGCTGTTCCCCAACGTCGCAGACAGCGCGCCGGCCTTGGCCGCCAGTCTGGCTGGGCGTTCCGATCACCCGGTGTCGCTGGCGATCGCCAACGCGGCTGTGGATAAAAACCTGCCCACCCATGTTGTGGATAACTTCGAGGCCCTGGCCGGTCGCGGCGTGCGTGGCGACATCAACGGCGAAACCTACCACCTGGGCAATCACCGCCTGGTGGAAGACCTGGGCCTGTGCTCGCCGGAGCTGGAAGAAAAACTTTTCGCCCTGGAAAAGCAGGGCAAGTCCGTGGTGCTGTTGCTCGACAAGTCCGGCCCATTGGCACTGTTCGCCGTGGCCGACACGGTCAAGGACAGCAGCCGCGAAGCCATCCAGCAACTGCACGAGCTGGGCGTCAAGACCCTGATGCTCACCGGCGACAACACTCACACCGCCCAGGCGATTGCCGCCCAGGTGGGTATCGACCAGGCCCAGGGCGACCTGTTGCCGACCGACAAACTGCAAGCCATCGAGGCTCTCTACGGTCAAGGCCACCGCGTGGGCATGGTCGGTGACGGCATCAACGACGCCCCGGCGTTGGCCCGTGCCGAAATCGGTTTTGCCATGGCCGCAGCGGGCACCGATACGGCCATCGAGACCGCCGACGTGGCGCTGATGGACGATGATTTGCGCAAGATTCCGGCATTCATTCGTCTGTCGCGGCAAACGTCGAGTATCCTCAAGCAGAACATCGCCCTGGCGTTGGTGATCAAGGCGATCTTTCTGGCGGTCACCTTCCTGGGCTTGGCCACCATGTGGATGGCGGTGTTCGCCGACATGGGCGTGAGCCTGCTCGTGGTGTTCAATGGCCTGCGCCTGTTGCGCAAATAGAGATGAGAGGGTGGTGTGCTGAGTGCCGAGCTGAAGGCTTTTTTCATGGTCGCCCGCCTGGGCAGCATCACCCAGGCGGCGAAAAAACTCGGCCTGAGCCAGCCCACGGTCACTACCCAGATCCGTAACCTCGAAAGCCAATACGGCGTCGAGCTGTTCTACCGCGGCGGTCGCCGCCTTACCGTCAGCGACGAGGGCGCGCGCCTGCTGCCGATGGTCAAGGCGCTGTTGCAGCAGGAAGCGGACATCGAGTTTTTCCTGCGCAACAATGGCCAGGTCCAGGGCGCATTGAGGATTGCCGCCACGGCGCCTTACTACATCCTCGACCTGGTCAAAGCCTTTCGCGAACGCCTGCCGCAAGTGGAGGTGTCGGTGGAAATCGGTAACTCCCAGCAGGTGCTCGAAGCGCTGGATGATTACCGCGTCGACGTCGCCGCCTCCTCGCAACTGCTGGAAGACCCGCGCCTGATCCGCCGTGTGCTGGGCACCGACCCGCTGGTGCTGGCGGTGCATCGCAACCATCCCCTGGCCAAGCTGGATCACGTGCCGCTGAGCGCTTTGGCCGGGCACACCTTGCTGATGCGTGAAGCGGGCTCAACCACGCGACGCCTCACCGAAGAACTCCTGCAAAGCGCCAACGTGAGCTACGGCCCGTTGCTGGAAATCGGCAGCCGCGAGTCGATCCGTGAGGCGGTGTTGCGCAACATCGGCATCAGCATCATTGCGCGTCAGGAAGTGCCACACGATCCGCAATTGCGCGTGCTGACCTTCGAGAATGCGCCGCAGATTCCGGAGTATCTCTACTGCCTCAAGGAACGCAAAGGCGCACGGTTGCCGGCGGCATTTCTGGGGTTGGCGCAGGAAATGTCACCGCTTTAACGATCAAGCCCGATCGCCACAACAAGGCTGCCCGCGTCCTACCCAAATCCACCAATACCACTATCACCGCGTTTTGCCTTTCTGCCACATGAGGGACGCATTGCCTGCCTAGCATGGGCTTCATCAGTTCGATGAGGTGCCTTGCATGAACACAGCCCTGACCCAACCCGGCGCGCCGATGAAAGTGCGCGGTATCCAGAAACGCTTCGGCGCTTTTACTGCGCTGGACAACGTCTCCCTGGACGTCGCCGCCGGCGAGCTGGTGTGCCTGCTGGGCCCGTCCGGTTGCGGCAAGACCACTTTGCTGCGCTGCATCGCTGGCCTGGAGCGCCAGGACAGCGGCGAACTGTACCTGGGCAGCCGTGATGTTTCCCTGCTGCCGCCCCAGGCACGGGACTACGGCATTCTGTTTCAGTCCTACGCGTTGTTCCCCAATCTGACTGCCGAAGCGAATATCGGCTACGGCCTCACCGGCAGCGGTCGCGATGAAGTGCGCAAGCGCGTCGGGCAGATGCTGGAATTGGTCGGCCTGGTCGGCAGTGAAAAGAAATACCCCGGCCAACTCTCCGGTGGCCAGCAACAACGTGTCGCCCTGGCCCGTGCTTTGGCGCCTGCACCTTCGTTGTTGTTGCTGGATGAACCGATGTCGGCCCTCGACGCCCGCGTCCGTGAGCATCTGTGCACCGAGCTGCGCCAACTGCAACGCCGCCTGGGCATCACTACGCTGATGGTCACCCACAACCAGGATGAAGCCATGCTGATGGCCGACCGCATCGCCGTGATGAACAACGGCAAGGTCGAGCAATACGCCACGCCCCAGGAAATCTATGACCGCCCAGCGACGCCGTTTGTGGCGGAGTTTGTCGGCCAGGGCAACTGGCTGCCGTTCAGCCGCAACAGTGCCAGCCATGCCCAGGTCGGTGGGATGAACATGCGCCTGGCCGACGATGCCGGCGTGGCCAAGTCCGGCCGCTTGTTCTGTCGCCCGGAGGCGATCAGCGTCAACCCTCCAGTGCATGAAGAAAACCTGTTCCCGGCCAAGGTCCGCGAGATCACCTTCCTCGGCAACCGTTGCCGCATGAGTTTCGAGCTGGAGCAATTGCCCGGCCATGCGCTGCTGGCCGAGTTAGCCCCGGAAGCCATGCCGCGCCTGGGCGCCCAGGACATCT
>NZ_JACARN010000045.1:0-55551 GCF_013386605.1 Pseudomonas sp. IPO3749
TGACAGCGGACATTTTTTATTGGGTGAAAATCAGCGAATTTGAAAATGCTCCACGTGGAACATCAGCGTAATCAGCCTTGAGAAGCTGCCGCCACACTCTCCAACCGATACCCATACCCATAGATCGTCAGCAACTGCCAACCCCGATCCGCCGTCAGCCCCAGCTTGTTTCGTAGCCGGTAGATATGCGTATCCAGCGGCCGTGACGACACCATTTCTTCATGGGTCCAGAACCGCTCGTAGAGGTACTCGCGAGACAGTGGTCGGGCCAAGTTAGCGAACAGACAGCTGGCCAGACGATACTCCCGTTCCGTGAGGTTGATCGGTTTTCCCGCTCGGGTCACTGTCAATTCGGCGTCATCAAAGGTCAGGTCATTGAAGCTCTGCACTTCATGGGTGGCAGACTTCTGCAGGCCATGCCGACGCAGAACGGCAGTGACCCGTGCTTTCAATTCATTGGGGCGAAAAGGTTTGCTGACGTAATCGTCCGCGCCGCTGTTGAGCGCGGTGACGATGTCGCTCTCGGCATCACGGCTGGTGAGCATGATGACGGCAGGTGGCGACTCCATGTGTTCGCGGGTCCAGCGCAGCAACGCGATGCCGGTGATGTCCGGCAATTGCCAGTCGAGTATCAGCAGGTCGAAGGTTTCCCGGCGCAGTTGGCGTAACAGGTCTTCACCGCGTTCGAAGCAATGCAGGGACCAAGGCTGTTCGGCGGTGCTGGGGATTTGTCGCAGTGTCTGTTCCACCCGGCGCAGTTCGGCGGGTTCGTCATCCAGTATTGCGACACGCATGGGTGGGTCCTTTCATTTGAAGAGTGCGACAGCCGTCGGCCGGTTTTTGAATCTGAAGAATTGTGCGCAGATTCATCGACCCCTCGGATCTCTCTATACGCTGGGATCAATGAGCGGTTAACCCATTGAAAGTCCTCGATACCAATGTGGGAAAGATACCGGCTCCTGACCCTAAGGAAAAGGATCAGCCGACGCATGCGCTGCCGTAAACTCCTGTGCGCTGATGTCTGTTGCCCTCTGGAACCCTGACTTGTATGAGCGCCATGTTTCTTTCTCCTAATTGCCTGCGCTGCGCCCTTCCCTCTTTGTTGATCATGATGGTGGGCTCGGCGGGCGCTGCTACAAAGATTCGTACACCATACATCGACGATGACTTTTTATGCCGGGTCCAACCTCTGCCTGCCGTAGTCCAGCATCTCACCGGTGAAGCCTGGAAACTCGATACTCAGGGCAAGACGATTCCCTTGCTCGAAGGCATGTCTATTGATGAACAGGAAGGTGTGAAGACCTCGGCGTCGGCGTTCGTCAGCCTGTTGCTGGGTGATGGATCCCGCGTGGTGTTGCCCTCTGATTCTCAGGTGCGGCTGCGCTTGGAGAAGAATCTGTCGATTCCCCAAGTGGTACTCGAACAAGGCCAGGCCGAGGCGTATGTGATCAAGCGTGCCAGCGATCATGATCGCTTCCAGATCGTAACGCCGGTCGGTGTGCTGGGTGTGCGAGGCACGCACTTTCGGGTGCGCAATGACGCTGAGCGATCGCTGTTGGAAGTGTTGGACGGTCAGGTCGCCGCCAACCGGGATCGGACAGGCGAGATCAAAGTGGCTGCACGCCAAGGCCTGCTCTTCAAGAAACAGGGCGACCTCAATCCCGTAGAACTGCTGGCCGCACCGAAGCTCATCGGGCAGGACGGCCAGAAAGGCGACGCGCCGGTCTGGAGCTTATACCTTCGGCCATTGCCCGGCGCCCAGGGCTACCGTGCCCAGGTCGCCACTGACAAAACCTTTATGAACATCAAGCAGGAAAACTTTTCCAGCACGCCGAAAATGAGCTTCACTGGGCTCAAAGCTTCGTTCTATCACGTGCGCTTGTCGGCTTACGACGAAAACGGCCTGGAGGGAGAAACCGGGGTCTATGACATTTTCTACTACCCGCCCACTGCTCAGGTACATTGACCAATGATGCTCTGGGGCAAGGCCGAAAAACGTCAACCCACCCATGCCCAGCGCCTGTTCCACGGCCTGGTGCGCGAGTGGTTGTGGATAGGTTTACTGTTGTTGCCCATCACCGCCTACCTGTCGCTGAGCCCGGGCCTGGCCTTGAACAATCCGTTATACGACAGCCTGCGTCGCCTCACACCCCTACCCGTCGATCCACGGATCCTGCTGGTGACGATCGATGATTCCAGCCTTAAGAAGCTCGGACGATGGCCTTGGCCACGCAGCCTGCACGCCGACCTGATCGACCGCCTGAGTGCCGCGCAACCGGCGGGCATTCTGTTCGATGTGATCTTCAGTGAGCGCGGCGACCCCGCCAATGACAAACGCCTGGCCGAGTCGGTCTGCAACGCCGGCAATGTCTTGCTACCCCTGCTGCGTGAAGGTGCTGCGAGCTACAGCCAACCGGACACGCAGATGATGCCCTTGCTCAAATGCGCCAAAGGTCTGGGCCACATCAATGTTGAAGCAGACAGCGATGGCGTGGTCCGCAGCCTCTATCTGCGTGAAGGCCCGCCCGATACCACGGCACCGCAATTGGCGTGGCTGGCCTACGAGATGAGTGGCGAGTTGTCTGAAATGCCGGGCGAGCCTCTGCAATCGCTCACTCAGCACTGGCATCGGGAGCACGCTATTCGCATCCCGTTTATCGCCCCTCATACGCATTTTCCTAGCGTGTCCTACGCCAGCGTATTGCGCGGTGAAGTGGCTCCCGAGCAACTGCGTGGTCGCTTGATCCTGGTGGGGTCGACCGCCTCCGGGATGGGTGATCGTTTCGTCACACCTCTGTCTTCGACGGTGGGCACCACGGCAGGCGTGGAGATCCAGGCCAACGTGCTCAATGGCTTGCTTCAAGGCCGCAGCATCGTTGATCTGCCAGGCTGGCTTGCTGCCTTGATGGCGACCTCATTGGTGGCGTTGTTATTGGGCCTGCTGCTCTATCGCCCGCGCTATGCGCTGTGGATGACCCTGGGCTGCATGGGCGCCGCGTTACTCGGTTCCCTGGCCCTGTTGCGTCTGGGGCATTGGTGGTCGCCTGCGGCCTGTCTGATTGGTTTGCTGCTCAGTTACCTGATCTGGAACTGGCGCCGCCTCAGTGTGATCCTCGCCTATTTCGGTTGGGAACTGGCACGCCTGGACAACGAACCCAAAGTCCTGCCCGAACGCCGTCGTGCACCCGCCAGCAAAGGCGATGTGTTGCAGGCGCGTATCTTTGCCCTGGAACAAGCCGTAAGCCGCACACGTGACACACGGCGCTTTATGGCCGATGGCCTGGAGTGCCTGCCGGTGGCAACCCTGATTACCGATCCCAAGGGCAATATCCTGCTGGCCAACCGCATCTCCCGGCAAGTGTTCGGCAATGATCTGGTCAACGAAAACCTGTTGGAGCAGATGGCGGACTTGGGCTACCCACCGCTGCACAATGGCGTGCGCCCTGCCCTGTCGGCGCTGGAGCTTGTGGAGTTCCGGGACATCCACCAACGCAGCCTGCGCATGGAGCTTGCGCCCTTGCTGCCAGCTGAAGGCGATGTCGCCCTTGGTTGGCTGCTGAGCCTGACGGATTTGAGCAAGGAGCGCGAAGCCCAGCAACACCGCGAGACCATGTTGCGGTTCCTCTCTCACGACCTGCGCGCACCCCATTCAGCGATCCTTGCACTGCTGGATGTGCATAACGGCGAGTCCCCGGTGTTTGCCCAGATCGAACAACAAGTTCGCCGTGCCTTGGGCCTCACCGAGTCCTTCGTGCAACTGGCGAAAGCCGAGGCTGATGGTTACCAGTTCCAACCGACGCTGTTCGCCATGTTGGTCATGGATGCCTTTGACCAAGTGGCGCTGATCGCCCAGCTCAAGGGGATTCATCTGGTTCACGACTTGGACGAGGCCGATGAAGGCATGGTGTCAGCTGACCAATCACTGCTAACCCGCGCGTTGTTCAACGTGCTGGAGAACGCCATCAAGTATTCGCCTTCCGGAACGACCGTGAGGTTGAGGCACAGCAGCGCAGAAGGCTGGTTGGAATGCCGTATCAGCGACCAGGGTCCAGGGATTGCCGCACAGGACTTGCCGGAGCTGTTCAGCCAATACCGCCGCTTCGATTCGTCCCAAGGCAGCGAAGGCCTGGGGTTGGGATTGACGATGGTCAAGGCCGTGGTAGAACGTCATGGCGGGCGCATCAGTTGCGAAAGCGTGGTGGGCAAAGGCACCACATTCAGCCTTCAACTGCCGCTGCTGGACGACTGAAAAAACGTACTTTTCTGCTGTGCATAAAAAACCGGTCACAAGGACCGGTTTTTTTATGCGGAAAAAACTTATGCACCTTTTCCCTGATTTTATGACCTTGAGAAATATATAAGTAAATCAGCCTCTTATAAGACAAAAAAGGCGATTCGCCAACAAACCGTACACAGGTTATCCACAGATGCTCAGATGACCGGCGTGTCGACTACAACCGGCTCCGGCGGCAACGACCCCATGGCCCGTTGCTGGGCTTCGTTCCACGCCTGGGCGCGGTCATTCAGCGCGGCGATGGCACGGGGTCCTTCACCTTCGGCGTACATCGGTTCGCCGATCACCACGGTGATGGTGCCTGCGCGTTTCGCCCAGCCGGTCTTTGGCCAGAACTTACCGGCGTTATGCGCAATCGGCAGTACCGGCAGATGCGCATTGACCGCCAAAGCCGTACCACCGCGTGAGAACTTGCCTACCGTGCCGTAGGGCACACGCGTGCCTTCGGGGAAGATCAGCACCCAAACACCGTCCTTGAGCAGTTCATCGCCTTTCTTGGCCACGTGCTTGAGTGCGGCCTTGGGGTTGTCACGGTCGATGGCGATCGGGCGCAGCATCGCCATGGCCCAGCCAAAGAACGGTACGTACAACAGCTCGCGCTTGAGTACCTGGCTCAGCGGCGAGAAGTACGCCGACAGGAAGAACGTCTCCCAGGTGCTCTGGTGGTTCGACAGAATCACGCAGGGCTGGTCCGGGACGTTTTCCGCGCCCTTGACCTCGAAGCGGATGTTCAGGAACACCTTGGACAGCCACAACGCGCAGCGGCACCAATAGACGTTGATAAAGCGATAGCGCGCCTTGAATGGCAAAAAGGGCGCAATAAAAAAGCTCAGGGTGCACCAGAGGAACGAACTGGTGCCCAGCAGCAGGTAAAAGAAAAAGGTTCTGATGGCCTGCAAAATCGACATGGCGGCATTTACCGTTGCGGGACGCGGCCCGCCTGCTAAAAGCGCACTCCCGAGCAATCCTTGTTCAGGAAGTCGAGGGTGGCTAGTTGTTGATAAGTTCTGCGGCAACGGCCGCCAGATCGTCAAAAATCAAGGTGCCTACCGGCAGGTTTTTCGCCTGGGTCTTTTCGCCTTTTCCGGTCTTAACCAAAACTGGCTGAGAGTCGACGGCTTTGGCCGCCTCCAGGTCACCGAGGCTGTCCCCGACGAACCATATCCCAGCTAACGGCACCTTGTAATGTTCTGCAATGGTTTTCAACATGCCAGGCTTGGGTTTGCGGCAATCGCAGCCCTCATCCGGCCCGTGGGGGCAGTACACCACCAACCCCACCTCACCGCCCTGCTCGGCCACTAACGTGCGCAAGCGCGCGTGCATGGCGTCCAGGGTGGCGATGTCGTAGTAACCACGGGCGATGCCGGACTGGTTGGTGGCGATGGCCACCGTCCAGCCGGCTTTGCTCAACTGCGCGATGGCCTCGATCGAGCCGGGCAGTGGAATCCATTCCGCCACCGACTTGATGTAAGCGTCGGAGTCGACATTGATCACCCCGTCCCGATCAAGAATCAGCAGTTTCAACATGGTCAGCTCAGCGTCGAAATGTCAGCAATGTTGACGAACAGACCACGCAGGCGCGCCAGCATGGCGTAGCGGTTTTTGCGCACGCCGGCATCGTCGGCATTGATCATCACGGCTTCGAAGAACGCATCCACCGGGTCACGCAAGGTGGCCAGGCGCGCGAGCGCTTCGGCGTAGTTACGCTCGGCGATCAGCGGTTTCACTGCCGTCTCCGCTTTGGCGATGGCCGAGTTCAGCGAGAACTCCTTGGCGTCGGCAAACAGGCCTGGGTCGACGTCAGCATTGCCCAGGCCTTCGGCCTTGCTCAGCAGGTTCGACACACGTTTGTTCACAGCGGCCAGGGCGTCGGCTTCCGGCAGTTTGCGGAAGGCCTGCACAGCTTGTACGCGCTGGTCGAAGTCCAGCGCCGAACCCGGTTGCAGGGCACGTACCGCCAGGTACACCGACACGTCCACGCCTTCGTCTTCGTAACGCGCACGCAGGCGGTCGAACACGAACTCCAGCACTTGCTCGGCCAGGCCGGCTTGCTTGACCTTGGCACCGAACTGGCCGACGGCAAACACCACGGCCTGGGTCAGGTCGAGGTCCAGCTTCTTGTCGATCAGGATACGCAGCACGCCCAGGGCCGCACGGCGCAGGGCATACGGGTCTTTGCTGCCGGTTGGCAGCATGCCGATACCGAAGATACCCACAAGGGTATCCAGCTTGTCGGCGATGGCCACCGCAGCGCCGGTCAAGGTGCTTGGCAGTTCAGCACCGGCACCGCGCGGCATGTACTGCTCGTTCAGCGCCAGGGCTACATCGTCCGGCTCGCCGTCGTTGAGGGCGTAGTAGTAGCCGGCAACGCCTTGCATCTCCGGGAACTCGCCGACCATCTCGGTGGCCAGGTCGCACTTGGACAGCAGGCCTGCACGCGCAGCCCAGGCGGAATCGCCACCAATGCGTGGCGCAATGTAGGCGGCCAGCTTGGAAACGCGCACGGCCTTGTCGTAGACGCTGCCGAGTTTTTCCTGGAACACCACGTTCTGCAGGCGCAGGTTGAAGTCTTCCAGCTTCTGCTTCTTGTCTTGCTTGAAGAAGAACTCGGCGTCAGTCAGGCGCGGGCGAACGACTTTTTCGTTACCGGCGATAATCTGCTGCGGGTCCTTGCTTTCGATATTGGCCACGGTGATGAAGCGCGGCAGCAACTTGCCGTCCACGTCAAGCAGGCAGAAATACTTCTGGTTGTCCTGCATGGTGGTGATCAGCGCTTCTTGCGGCACGTCGAGGAAACGCTCTTCGAACGAACACACCAGCGGCACCGGCCATTCAACCAGCGCGGTCACTTCGTCGAGCAGGCTTGGCGGCACGATGGCGGTGCCTTCCTGCAGGCGGGCCAGCTCTTCGGTACGCTTGCTGATCAGCTCGCGACGCTCGTTGGCGTCGGCCAGCACGTAGGCGGCACGCAGGTCGGCAGCGTAGTTGGCCGGCGAGGTGATGCGTACAGCTTCAGGGTGATGGAAGCGGTGACCACGGGAATCACGACCGGCTTTCTGGGCAAGGAGGGTGCAATCGATGACCTGGTCACCGAGCAGCATCACCAGCCACTGGGTCGGACGTACGAACTCTTCCTTGCGAGCGCCCCAGCGCATGCGCTTCGGGATCGGCAGGTCGTTCAACGAGTCTTCAACGATGGTCGGCAACAGGCTGGCGGTCGGCTTGCCGGTGATGACCTGGCTGAAACGCAGTTTCGGGCCGCTCTGGTCGATCTCGCTCAGCTCGACGCCACACTTCTTGGCAAAACCAAGGGCGGCTTGAGTCGGGTTGCCTTCGGCATCGAAAGCGGCCTGGCGTGGTGGGCCGTCGAGGTTGATGTTGCGGTCCGGCTGCTGGGTTTCCAGCGCGGTCAGCAACACGGCCAGGCGACGTGGCGCGGCGTAGACTTTCTTCGCGGCGAATTTAAGACCCGCGGTCTGCAGGCCTTTTTCGATACCGGCCAGGAACGCGTCGGCCAGGGTGTTCAGTGCCTTGGGTGGCAGCTCTTCGGTGCCCAGTTCAACCAGGAAATCTTGAGCACTCATTGTGCAGCCTCCAGCTTAGCCAACACTTCATCACGCAGGTCCGGGGTTGCCATCGGGAAGCCCAGCTTGGCGCGAGCCAGCAGGTAGGCTTGGGCGACGGAACGCGCCAGGGTGCGTACACGCAGGATGTATTGCTGGCGCGCGGTGACCGAGATGGCACGGCGGGCATCCAGCAGGTTGAAGGTATGGGAGGCCTTCAACACCATTTCATAGCTTGGCAATGGCAGCGGCTGGTCGAGCTCGATCAGGCGCTTGGCTTCGCTTTCATAGAAGTCGAACAGTTCGAACAGTTTGTCGACGTTGGCGTGTTCGAAGTTGTAAGTGGATTGCTCCACCTCGTTCTGGTGGAACACGTCGCCGTAGGTCACTTTGCCGAACGGGCCGTCAGCCCACACCAGGTCGTAGACCGAGTCCACGCCTTGCAGGTACATGGCCAGGCGCTCGAGGCCGTAGGTGATTTCGCCGGTCACCGGGTAGCACTCGATGCCACCGGCTTGCTGGAAGTAAGTGAACTGCGTCACTTCCATGCCGTTGAGCCAGACTTCCCAGCCCAGGCCCCAGGCGCCCAGGGTCGGCGATTCCCAGTTGTCTTCGACAAAACGGATATCGTGGACCAGCGGGTCCAGGCCCACATGCTTGAGCGAGCCCAGGTACAGTTCCTGGAAGTTGTCCGGGTTCGGCTTCAGTACCACCTGGAACTGGTAGTAGTGCTGCAGGCGGTTCGGGTTTTCGCCGTAGCGGCCGTCAGTCGGGCGACGACTGGGCTGCACATAAGCGGCGTTCCAGGTTTCCGGGCCGATGGCCCGCAGGAATGTAGCGGTGTGGAAAGTGCCGGCGCCTACTTCCATATCGTAGGGCTGAAGTACCACACAACCTTGCTCGGCCCAGTATTGCTGGAGGGCGAGGATCAAGTCTTGGAAGGTACGCACGGCTGGCGTAGGCTGGCTCACGAAATTCACCTGTTACTTGGGCTGCGATTTAAAGAGCGGGAGTATACCCGATTCGGCCGCGCCACCATCCCCTGGAGCCTTATGCCACGCTGCTTTTGGTGTTCTGAAGATCCGCTGTACATGGCTTATCACGATCAGGAGTGGGGAACGCCGCTGCGCGATGCGCAGGGTTTGTTCGAGTTGCTTTTACTCGAAGGGTTCCAGGCGGGCCTTTCCTGGATCACCGTTTTACGCAAACGCGAGCATTATCGAAAGGTCTTGTTTGGTTTTGATGCGCAGCGGTTGGCGCGGTTGACCGATGCTGAGATCGAAGCGCTGATGCAGGATCCGGGCATTGTGCGCAATCGCCTGAAGCTCTACGCCACCCGCCGCAATGCCGCAGCCTGGCTGGCGCTGGAGGACCCGGTGGGGTTGCTCTGGTCCTTTGTTGGTGGCCATCCCAA
Source organism: Pseudomonas sp. IPO3749 (assembly GCF_013386605.1). Taxonomy (NCBI): domain Bacteria; kingdom Pseudomonadati; phylum Pseudomonadota; class Gammaproteobacteria; order Pseudomonadales; family Pseudomonadaceae; genus Pseudomonas; species Pseudomonas sp. IPO3749. Next base: position 9,272 of record NZ_JACARN010000045.1, read on the forward strand.
GGTCAATCACTTCAAGGACCGCAGCGAAGTGCCGGCGATTACACCCGAGGCTGAAGCCATGAGCAAAGCCCTGAAAAAAGCCGGTTTCACCTTCGTCGGGCCGACCATTTGCTACGCGTTCATGCAGGCCTCAGGCATGGTCATGGATCACACTCAGGACTGCGACCGTTACGCGGACTTGGCCAACGCCGGTTAGAATGCCGGCTTTGCGCACCACACACGATCAGGAGTGACCTGTGGAAAAGTTGAAAGGCGCCTTGCTGGTAGGCGCTCTCCGGTTGTTTGCCCTGCTGCCCTGGCGCGCTGTCCAGGCCGTCGGCACGGCGATTGGCTGGATCATGTGGAAAACCCCCAACCGCTCTCGCGACACGGTGCGGATCAACCTGTCCAAATGCTTCCCGGACATGGACCCCGTCGAGCGTGAAGCTTTAGTCGGCCGCAGCCTGATGGACATCGGCAAGTCCCTGACCGAAAGCGCCTGCGCCTGGATCTGGCCGGCCCAGCGTTCCATCGACCTGGTGCGTGAAGTCGAAGGCCTGGAGGTGCTGCACGAAGCCCTGGCTTCGGGCAAAGGCGTGGTCGGCATCACCAGCCACTTGGGCAATTGGGAAGTGCTGAACCATTTCTATTGCAGCCAGTGCAAACCGATCATTTTCTACCGCCCGCCCAAGCTCAAGGCGGTGGATGAGTTGCTGCGCAAGCAGCGCGTGCAACTGGGCAACCGCGTGGCGGCGTCGACCAAGGAAGGCATCCTCAGCGTGATCAAGGAAGTTCGCAAAGGCGGCCAGGTGGGCATTCCGGCGGATCCTGAGCCGGCGGAATCCGCAGGGATCTTCGTGCCGTTCTTTGCCACCCAGGCGCTGACCAGCAAGTTCGTGCCGAACATGCTTGCCGGTCACAAGGCTGTCGGCGTGTTCCTGCACGCGCTGCGGCTGCCGGACGGTTCGGGTTACAAAGTGATTCTGGAAGCGGCGCCGGAAGACATGTACAGCACCGACACTGCTACGTCCTGTGCGGCGATGAGCAAGGTGGTGGAGCGGTATGTCGGCGCTTATCCGAGCCAGTACATGTGGAGCATGAAGCGCTTCAAGAAACGCCCGCCGGGCGAAGCGCGCTGGTATTGATGCCGGCTTGACACTTGTAGTGAGCGAGCTTGCCTCGCGCGGGGCAAGCCCGCTCACTACAAAAGCACGCGTTTACACGCGGTCGAGTTTCTTCAGGAACACCGCCATTTCTTTTTCGGCCTGTTTGTCGCCATGGGCCTGGGCCGCTTCGATGCCCTTCTCCCACGCCAGCCGCGCCGCCGCACGATCTTCCAACCCCAACTGCGCCTTACCCAACAACTTCCACGCCGCCGAATACTTGGGGTCGAACTCCACACATTTCTGCAGATGCTCCGCCGCCTTGGCGTTGTCTTTCAAATCCAGATAACCCTTGCCCAAACCAAAACGCAGCAGGGAATTATCCACACCCTTGGCGAGCATTTTTTCCAGGGATTCGAGCATGCAGGCGTACTCCGTTGTGTCAGAAAAAGCTCAGGCCCACGTGGAACAGTTTCTCCACATCGCGGATATGTTTCTTGTCCACCAGGAACAAGATCACATGGTCCCCGGTTTCGATCACTGTGTCGTCGTGGGCAATGATCACCTCTTCGTCGCGAATGATCGCGCCAATGGTGGTGCCCGGCGGCAAGCCGATATCGCGGATGGCCTTGCCGATCACCTTGCTCGACTTGGAATCACCGTGAGCAATCGCCTCGATGGCTTCCGCCGCACCCCGGCGCAGGGAGTGCACGCTGACGATATCGCCACGACGCACGTGGGCCAGCAACGTGCCGATGGTCGCCAACTGCGGGCTGATGGCGATGTCGATATCGCCGCCCTGGATCAGGTCCACATAAGCCGGGTTGTTGATGATGGTCATCACCTTCTTCGCGCCCAGGCGCTTGGCCAGCAGCGATGACATGATGTTGGCTTCGTCGTCGTTGGTCAGGGCCAGGAAGATATCCGCGTCGGCGATGTTCTCTTCCATCAGCAGGTCGCGGTCAGAAGCGCTGCCTTGCAGTACGACGGTGCTGTCGAGGGTGTCGGACAAATGCCGGCAACGTGCCGGACTCATCTCGATGATCTTCACCTGATAGCGGCTTTCGATGGCTTCGGCCAAACGCTCGCCGATTTGCCCGCCGCCGGCGATGACGATGCGTTTGTAGGTCTCGTCGAGGCGGCGCATTTCGCTCATGACGGCACGAATATTCGCCTTGGCGGCGATGAAAAACACTTCGTCGTCGGCCTCGATCACCGTGTCGCCTTGGGGCAGGATCGGGCGGTCACGCCGGAAAATCGCCGCGACGCGGGTTTCCACATTCGGCATGTGCTCGCGCAACTGGCGCAGTTGCTGGCCTACCAGCGGGCCGCCGTAATAGGCCTTCACCGCGACCAGTTGCGCCTTGCCGCCGGCGAAGTCGATCACCTGCAAGGCGCCCGGAATCTCGATCAGGCGCTTGATGTAGTGGGTCACCACTTGTTCCGGGCTGATCAGCACGTCGACCGGAATCGCATCGTTGTCGAACAGCCCGGCGCGGGTCAGGTAGGCCGCTTCGCGTACGCGGGCGATTTTGGTCGGGGTGTGGAACAGGGTATGGGCGACCTGGCAGGCGACCATGTTGGTTTCGTCGCTGTTGGTCACGGCCACCAGCATGTCGGCATCGTCGGCACCGGCCTGGCGCAGCACCGTCGGGAACGATGCACGGCCTTGTACGGTGCGGATATCGAGGCGGTCGCCCAGGTTGCGCAGGCGCTCGCTGTCGGTGTCGACCACCGTGATGTCGTTGGCTTCGCTGGCCAAATGTTCGGCCAGCGTGCCACCGACTTGCCCTGCCCCAAGGATGATGATTTTCATCCGGTCACTCCCTTAAAACCATTCAGCCGCGCGCGGCGGCGATCTTGATCAGTTTGGCGTAGTAGAAGCCATCGTGTCCGCCTTCTTGCGCGAGCAACTGGCGGCCGTGGGGCTGCTTGATGCCAGCCGTGGTGGCGAGGTCCAGCTCCCGGGCGCCGCTGGTGCGGGCGAGGAAGGCTTCGATCACCTCGGTGTTTTCCGTCGGCAAGGTGGAACAGGTGGCGTAGAGCAGGATGCCGCCAACGTCCAGGGTCGGCCACATTGCGTCGAGCAGTTCGCCTTGCAGCACGGCCAGGGCGGCGATGTCGTCGGGTTGGCGGGTGAGCTTGATGTCCGGGTGGCGGCGGATCACGCCGGTGGCGGAACAGGGTGCATCGAGCAGGATGCGCTGGAACGGCTTGCCGTCCCACCAGGTGGCGGTGTCACGGCCGTCGGCGGCGATCAGCTCGGCGCTGAGGCCCAGACGAGCGAGGTTCTCGCGCACGCGCACCAGGCGCTTGGCTTCCAGGTCGACAGCGATGACACCGGCCAGGTCCTTTTCGACTTCCAGGATGTGACAGGTCTTACCGCCTGGCGCGCAGCACGCGTCGAGCACGCGTTGACCGGGTGCCAGGTCGAGCAGGTCGGCAGCCAGTTGCGCGGCTTCATCCTGCACGCTGATCCAGCCTTCGGCAAAGCCCGGCAGGCTGCGTACATCGGCGGCGGCTTCGAGCACGATGCCGTCGACGCTGTACACGCACGGCGTGGCGTTGATACCGGCCTCGGTGAGCAATTGCAGGTAGGCGTCACGGCTGTGATGACGACGATTGACCCGCAGGATCATCGGCGGATGCGCATTGTTCGCCGCGCAAATAGCTTCCCATTGCTCCGGCCAGAAGGCTTTCAGGGACTTTTGCAGCCAGCGCGGGTGGGCGGTGCGCACCACCGGGTCATGTTCCAGCTCGGCCAGCAGCGCTTCGCTTTCTCGCTGGGCTCGGCGCAGCACGGCGTTGAGCAGGGCCTTGGCCCAAGGTTTTTTCAGCTTGTCGGCGCAACCGACGGTTTCACCGATGGCGGCGTGGGCGGGCACGCGGGTGTAGAGCAACTGATAGAGGCCGACCAGCAGCAGCGCCTCGACATCCGCATCGGCCGTCTTGAACGGTTTTTGCAGCAACTTGGTTGCCAACGCCGACAAGCGTGGCTGCCAGCGGGCCGTGCCAAAGGCCAGGTCCTGGGTGAAACCGCGATCGCGGTCTTCGACCTTGTCCAGTTGGGTCGGCAACGAACTGTTCAGCGAAGCCTTGCCTTGGAGGACGGCAGCGAGAGCCTTGGCGGCAGCCAGACGTGGGTTCATTGGGCGGCCCCGAGGAGAGTACCCACGGCAAATTTCTCACGACGGCTGTTGAACAAATCGCTGAAATTGAGCGCCTTGCCACCGGGTAATTGCAGACGGGTCAGGCACAACGCTTGTTCACCGCAGGCGACCAACAGGCCGTCCTTGCTGGCGCCGATGATCTCACCGGGAGCGCCTTTGCCCTCGGTCAAGGTGGCGGCCAAGACTTTCAAGGCTTCGCCGTTGAGGGTGCTGTGGCAGATCGGCCACGGGTTGAAGGCGCGCACCAGGCGCTCCAGCTCCACGGCCGGGCGGCTCCAGTCGATGCGCGCTTCGTCTTTATTCAGTTTGTGGGCGTAAGTGGCCAGGCTGTCGTCCTGCACTTCACCTTCCAGGGTGCTCGCAGCCAGGCCAGCGATGGCCTGTATCACAGCGGGCGGGCCCAGTTCGGCAAGGCGGTCGTGCAGGCTGCCGCCTGTGTCTTCGCCAGTGATCGGCGTAGTGACCTTGAGCAGCATCGGGCCGGTGTCCAGCCCTGCTTCCATGCGCATCACGGTCACGCCGCTTTCGCTGTCACCGGCTTCCACCGCACGCTGGATCGGTGCCGCACCGCGCCAGCGAGGCAACAGCGAGGCATGGCTGTTGATGCAGCCCAGGCGTGGGATATCCAGCACCACTTGCGGCAGGATCAGGCCGTAGGCCACCACCACCAACAGGTCCGGCTTCAGCGCCGCCAGTTCGGCCTGGGCCTCGGCATTACGCAGGGTCGGCGGTTGCAGCACGGGAATGTTGTGCGCCAGCGCCAGCTGCTTGACTGGGCTCGGCATCAGTTTTTGCCCACGACCGGCCGGGCGATCCGGCTGGGTGTACACCGCGACGATGTCATAAGGGCTGGCAAGCAGGGCCTTGAGGTGTTCGGCGGCAAATTCAGGCGTGCCGGCAAAAACAATGCGCAGTGGCTCGGTCATGGGAGGTCTCGGTTAAAAGCAGTCACAAAAGAAAAAGGCTTGCCGCAGCAAGCCTTTGGAAGGGGGCATCAAGCTTGCTGGCGATGCTTTTTTTCCAGCTTCTTCTTGATCCGGTCGCGCTTGAGCGTGGACAGGTAATCGACAAACAGCTTGCCGTTGAGGTGGTCGCATTCGTGCTGGATGCACACCGCCAGCAGGCCTTCGGCAATCAGCTCGAACGGCTTGCCGTCGCGGTCCAGGGCCTTGATCTTTACGCGCAGCGGGCGTTCGACGTTCTCGTAGAACTCCGGCACGGAGAGGCAGCCTTCCTGGTATTCGCCCATTTCGTCGGTCAGCGGTTCGAACTCGGGGTTGATGTAAACCATCGGTTCGCTGCGATCTTCCGACAGGTCCATGACCACGACGCGCTGATGCACGTTGACCTGGGTCGCGGCGAGGCCGATACCCGGGGCTTCATACATTGTTTCAAACATGTCATCGACCAACTGACGAACCTTGTCGTCCACTACGGCCACCGGTTTGGCGATCGTGCGCAGGCGCGAGTCGGGGAATTCGAGGATGTTCAAAATAGCCATAAGCGTAATTGCTGCACATGTGAGGTAGAGGCAAATCGGCGTTGGGATGGACCCACACGACCGGTGTGAAACCCTTAAAAGCCGCGAAGGCCAAGGCATTTCACGCGAACGCACATAATAAAGGAGATTCACCCCATGAGGAAATCGCTACTCGTCTTGCTGCTGTGGGCCCCGTTTTCCATGGCCCTGCTGCCCCCGCCCGTCCAGCGCCTGGAACAACCGACGCAACAGGCTATCCAGCGCTTCCTGCTGCATAACCGCATCCTTGATACACCCCAGGACCTGGACAACGCACCGTACATCATCGCTGCCGAAGCTGGCCGCGTGCTCGGCGCCGATGGCGAGCGCGTGTATGCCAGGGGCAACCTGGACCCTTCCCAGCCCAATTACGGCATATTCCGACGCGGCAAGGCCTACACCGACCCACAGACCCGAGAGCTGTTGGGGATCAATGCCGACGACATCGGCACCGCCCGTTTTGTAACGGCTGGCGACCTCACCACCCTGGCCGTCCAACGTATTACCCAGGAGGTGCGACCCGGTGACCGTCTGTTGCGTGCACAACCTCCGGCCGATCCGGCAGCCTTTGCGGTCTCGCCAACCACGCCCTTTATCGAAGGGCAGATCATCGATATTCCCAAGGGCGTGACCCAGATCGGCGTGCTGGATGCCGTAACCCTGAACAAAGGCCGTCGTGACGGCCTGGTCGAAGGCCAACTCCTCAGCGTGATCAAGACGGGCGCCACGGTGCGCGACCGCCTGACCGGCGCGCCGACGAAACTGCCCGACGAGCGCGCCGGCACCCTGCTGGTGTTTCGCACCTACGAAAAGCTCAGTTACGGCCTGGTGCTCAATGCCTCACGACCGTTGGCGGTGATGGACCGTTTCGAGACTGCTCATCAAACACAATAAATAGCCTGCTAAATAAGTTACCAACAGAGTTATCCACAACTTGTTCCGGTCAAGGATGATCAGATGTATCCGACAAATAGCCACGAAATTTCCCCCTCAGAACTGGAAGCGCGTCTACGCTTGCACAGGCTGCCGGAACTGGGTCAGAAACGTTTTCGCTTGTTGATCGAAGCGTTCGGCTCTGCCTCAAAAGCCATCAGTGCGCCTGCCAGCGCCTGGCGTTCACTCGGGCTGCCGGCCATCAGCGCCGATGCCCGGCGCAGTCATGAAATTCGCGATGCTGCCAGCGAGGCTTTGGCCTGGATGGCCTGCCCGGCCCAGCATTTACTGATGTGGGACCAGCCGGACTACCCTGCACTGCTTGCCCAGATTGGCGATGCGCCGCCGCTGTTATTCGTCGCCGGTGACCCTGCAATCCTGGAAAAACCGCAACTGGCGATAGTCGGCAGCCGCCGTGCATCGCGTCCCGGCATGGACACGGCGGCGGCGTTTTCGCGCACCTTGGCGAGCGCCGGTTTTGTCATCACCAGTGGCCTTGCGTTAGGCATTGACGGTGCAGCGCATCAGGCGGCATTGGATGTGGGCGGCCAGACAATTGGCGTGCTCGGCACCGGGCTTGAAAATTTTTATCCACAGCGCCACCGCCGGCTGGCAGCGGCGATGATTGACCAAGGCAGCGCGGTGGTTTCCGAGTTCCCCCTGGATGCGCCGCCCCAGGCGGGTAATTTTCCCCGACGCAATCGGATCATCAGTGGCTTGTCCCTGGGCGTGCTGGTGGTGGAAGCCAGCATGGCCAGCGGTTCGCTGATCACGGCGAAACTGGCGGCCGAGCAAGGGCGCGAGGTGTATGCGATTCCGGGCTCCATCCATCATCCCGGCGCCAAGGGCTGTCATCAGTTGATCCGTGATGGTGCGGTGCTGGTGGAGACTATCGAACACATCCTGGAAGGTTTACGTGGCTGGCAGGCATTGTCCCGCCCAGCGCCGATGCCGGTTGTGCATCCGTTGCTGGCGTTGCTGCACGCGGCGCCTCACACCAGCGAAGCCCTGGCGATTGCCAGTGGACGGCCGTTGTCCCAGGTACTGGCGAGCCTTACGGAGCTTGAGCTCGAAGGTCAGGTCATCTGCGAAAGCGGGCGCTGGCTTGCGCGCTGCTAGGTTTTGTAAAGAAGATCGGTAAACTGCGCAGAGCTTTAGTCTGGAGAGTGAACAATGGTCAACCGGTGGCGTGTGCTGGAAACCGCACGAGAAATTCGCGCAGGCGCGGTGATTGCCTATCCAACCGAAGCGGTTTGGGGCTTGGGCTGCGACCCGTGGAACGAAGAAGCAGTGGACCGTTTGCTCGCCATCAAGAACCGTTCGGTGGACAAGGGCCTGATCCTGGTGGCGGACAACATCCGTCAGTTCGACTTTCTGTTCGAAGACTTCCCGCAGGACTGGATCGACCGCATGGCCAGCACCTGGCCAGGGCCGAACACCTGGCTGGTGCCCCATCAGGACTTGTTGCCGGAGTGGGTGACGGGTGTGCACGACACCGTTGCCCTGCGGGTGACTGATCATCCGCTGGTGCGGGATTTGTGCTCGCTGGTAGGGCCGTTGATTTCCACATCAGCCAACCCGCAAGGACGCCCGGCGGCGCGCACGCGGATTCGCGTGGAGCAATACTTTCGTGGCCAGGTGGACCTGGTGTTGGGTGGCGCCTTGGGTGGACGCAAGAACCCGAGCTTGATTCGCGACCTGGTGACCGGGGAGGTCGTGCGGCCTTCGTAACGCTTTTGTGGCGAGCGGGTTTCTTGTGGCGAGCGGGCTTGCCCCGCGTTGGGCTGCGAAGCAGCCCCAGAACAGGCACCGCATTCTCTGCTTTGGGCCTGCTTCGCAGGCCAACGGGAGCAAGCTCCCTCGCCACAACAAGCCCGCTCGCCACAAAGGTCGGTCAAGGCAGCAAAATGGTTGAGCCAGTCGTCCGCCGCCCCGACAACTCCGTCTGCGCCTTCGCCGCCTCCGCCAGCGCATACCGCTGGTTGATATCAATGCGCACCTTGCCGCTCTGGATCATCGAAAACAGGTCATCCGCCATCGCCTGCAGGTTTTGCGGGTTGTTGGCATAGGTCGCCAGGGTCGGCCGGGTGACGTACAGCGAACCTTTGGCCGACAGGATCCCCAAGTTCACCCCATCCACCGCGCCGGACGCATTGCCGAAACTCACCACCAGCCCCCGTGGCGCGACGCTGTCCAGCGAGGTCAGCCAGGTGTCCTTGCCGACGCCGTCGTACACCACCGGTACTTTTTTGCCGTCGGTCAATTCCAGCACGCGTTGTGCGACGTCTTCCTTGCTGTAGTCGATGGTTTCCCAGGCACCGAGGGATTTGGCCAGGGCGGCTTTTTCCGGCGAACTCACAGTACCGATCAGCTTTACACCCAGAGCCTTGGCCCATTGGCAGGCCAGGGAGCCGACGCCACCGGCAGCGGCGTGGAACAGGATGGTTTCGCCGCCCTTCAGTTCATAGGTCTGGCGCAGCAGGTACTGCACGGTCAGGCCTTTGAGCATGGCGCCGGCGGCTTGTTCGAAGCTGATGTCATCCGGCAGGTGCACCAGGTTGGCGGCGGGCAGCACATGCAGTTGGCTGTAGGCGCCCAGCGGGCCGCTGCCGTAGGCCACGCGGTCACCGACCTTGAACTGGGTGACTTCGCTGCCGACCGCGTCGACCACACCGGCGCCTTCTGCGCCCAACCCCGATGGCAATGCGGGCGGTGCGTACAGGCCACTGCGGAAATAGGTGTCGATGAAGTTCAGGCCAATCGCCTCGTTACGCACGCGAACCTGCTGCGGGCCGGGCTCTGCCGGCGTGTAGTCCACAAACTCAAGTACTTCGGGGCCGCCATGGGCGCTGAACTGGATACGTTTGGCCATCTGCACTTCTCCTGGGTTCGAATCGCGTAGCCCCCTATCGGACTCCTAAGCTTGATCTTCGTCAACTGCGGCGCAACCGGGTGCAGTGGTATCCTGTGCGCCCATTTGCCGCCGACGCCCAATGGCCTCGCGTAGCTTTGCCCGATTCAAGGTGATGCCATGACTACCCGCACCGAGGCTGTAAAGGCCTACCTGCTTGACCTGCAAGACCGCATTTGCAGCGCCCTGGAAACCTTCGAGACGGACACTCGCTTTATCGAAGACGCCTGGACCCGGCCTGCCGGCGGCGGCGGACGCACCCGTGTGATCGAAAACGGTTCGGTGATCGAAAAAGGCGGCGTCAACTTTTCCCACGTGTTTGGCAGCGGTCTCCCACCATCTGCCAGCGCGCATCGCCCTGAATTGGCCGGTCGTGGCTTTGAAGCCTTGGGTGTGTCGCTGGTGATTCATCCGCACAACCCACACGTACCGACTTCCCACGCCAATGTGCGCTTTTTCATCGCTGAAAAAGAAGGCGAAGAGCCGGTGTGGTGGTTCGGTGGCGGTTTCGACCTCACGCCTTACTACGGCAATGAAGAAGACTGCATCCACTGGCACCGCGTGGCCGAGCAGGCCTGTGCACCGTTCGGTCCAGACGTGTACTCGCGCTACAAAGCCTGGTGCGACACCTACTTCCACATCAAGCACCGCAACGAACCGCGCGGCATCGGCGGCCTGTTCTTCGATGACCTGAACGAGTGGGACTTCGACACCTGCTTCGCCTTCATCCGCGCCATCGGCGACGCCTACATCGACGCCTACCTGCCGATCGTGCAGCGCCGCAAGGCCACCGCCTACACCGAGCAACAGCGCGAATTCCAGGAGTTCCGTCGTGGCCGCTACGTTGAATTCAACCTGGTCTACGACCGTGGCACCCTGTTTGGCCTGCAATCGGGCGGACGCACCGAGTCGATCCTGATGTCGCTGCCGCCGCAGGTGCGCTGGAGCTACGACTGGAAGGCCGATGCCGGCAGCGAAGAAGCGCGCCTCACCGACTACTTCCTGCAAGACCGCGACTGGCTGGGCGTTGTCGCGCCCAAGGCGGCTGTCTGATGGACCGCTATGTCGTGTTCGGCAACCCCATCGGCCACAGCAAGTCGCCGCTGATCCATCGCATGTTCGCCGAGCAGACCGGCGAGCAACTGGACTACAGCACCTTGCTGGCGCCGCTGGAGGATTTCACCGGCTGTGCCCGTGAGTTTTTTCAGCAGGGGCGGGGTGCCAACGTCACCGTACCGTTCAAGGAGGATGCCTACCGCTTGGCCAACACCTTGACCGACCGCGCCCAACGCGCGGGTGCGGTGAACACACTGAGCAAACTGGCCGACGGCAGCCTGTTGGGCGACAACACCGACGGTGCCGGCCTGGTGCGTGACCTGACGGTTAACGCCGGGTTGAGCCTGCAAGGCAAACGCATCTTGTTGCTGGGCGCTGGTGGCGCGGTACGCGGCGCGCTGGAGCCGTTGCTGGCCGAACAGCCTGCTTCGCTGATCATCGCCAACCGCACCGTGGAAAAGGCCGAAATGCTCGCTGAGTTGTTCGACGACCTGGGCCCGGTGTCCGCCAGTGGTTTCGACTGGTTGCGTGAGCCGGTGGATGTGATCATCAACGCCACCTCCGCCAGCCTGTCAGGCGATGTACCGCCGATTGCGGGCAGCCTGATCGAACCGGGCAAGACCTTTTGCTACGACATGATGTACGCCAAGGAACCGACCGCGTTTTGCCGCTGGGCCACCGAACAAGGCGCAGCCGTGGCGATGGATGGCCTGGGCATGCTGGTGGAACAGGCGGCGGAAGCCTTCTTCCTGTGGCGCGGCGTGCGCCCGGACTCGGCGCCCGTACTGGCTGAACTACGCCGCCAGTTGGCGCTGTAATCACTCCTGGAACTGGATGGGGCAGCTGTCGGCCCCTTCCAGCTTTTTCAATTCTTCTACTACCTGCGGCCTGGCCCGGCGCAATGTCAGGCTGCGCCCCAAGCCCTTCAAGCGCCGCGCTTCCTGATGCAGCATTTCCACCCCGGAATAGTCGATAAAGTTGATCTGCTGCGCCTCGATCACCACCCGTTCGCCCTGCAGGCTTTGCAGGCGTACTTGCAGGTAGTGGCTGGCGCCGAAAAAGATCGAGCCGCCCACCCGCAGCACATCTTCATCGCCATCGCGCCATTGCTGTACCCGTGGCTGCGAAGTGCGCTTGAGGTAGAAAAACAGCGACGCCAGCACCCCGGCGTAAATCGCTGTTTGCAACTCCAGCAGCAAGGTGGCGACGCAGGTCAGGCTCATCACCACGAACTCGGCGCGACTGACGCGGAATAACGCGCGAATGCCGCGACGGTCCACCAAACCCCAACTGATCAGCAAGATGCTCGCGGCCATGCTCGGGATCGGAATATGGGCGATCAATGCCGCGCCAAACAGCGCAAACAGTGCCACCCACAACGCGGAAAACACGCCCGCCAACGGCGAACAGGCGCCCGCCTCGTAGCTGAGGCCGGAGCGTGTGAACGAACCGGCTGACAAATACCCGGAGAAAAATCCGCCAACGATGTTGGATAAACCCTGCGCCCGCACTTCCTGGTTGGCATCGAGCAATTGCTGCGAACGCGCCGACAGCGAGCGGGCAATCGACAAGCTGGTCACCAGCCCCAGCATCCCCACCGCCACGGCGCTTGGCAGCAGGCGCAGGATCACATCCAGGTCCATGGGCAACGGGCTGAACGGCGGCAGTTTGCCGATAAACGAACTGACCAGCGCCACATGCCCGAACATCGCCGGCCACAGCCACGCCACCAGGCTGCCCAGCGCCAGGGCGATCAACAGGGTTGGCCAGCGCGGTACGAGGTATTTGAGCAGTGCCCCCACCAGCAAGGTGCCGAGCCCGAGTATGAGTGAAGCATGATCCCATTCGCCGCTATGGTGGATCAGTGCCATCAGGCTATTGATCGCCGTGGCCTGGCTCGGTAAATCCAGCCCCAGCAGATTGGGCAGTTGCCCGAGCGCAATCACCACGGCGGCGCCCAGGGTGAAACCGAGCACCACCGAATGAGAGACAAAATTCACCAGCGCGCCAAAGCGCAGCATGCCCAGCAGCCACTGGAAAACCCCGGCGAGGAAGGTCAGCAACAGGATCAGGGTGATGTAGTCCTGCGACCCCGGCACGGCCAACGGGCTGACACTGGCGTAGAGCACAATGGAAATCGCCGCCGTGGGACCGCAGATCAGATGCCAGGAGGAACCCCAGAGGCAGGCGATCAACACCGGGATGATTGCGGCGTACAGGCCGTATTCGGGTGGGAGACCGGCGATCAGCGCGTAGGCAATTGACTGTGGCAAGGCGAGAACCGCGCCACTGAGGCCCACCATCGCATCCCGGCCGACGCTGGCGCGGGTCTGACGCGGGAGCCAGGCGAGGAAGGGGAAGAGTGTGTGGCGGTTGGGCCGGGGCATCGCGGACTCGGGTAGAAAGGTTTAGCGCAGAGTATCAGCACATATTGGTCCCTGTGGGAGCGGGCTTGCTCGCGAAAGCGGAGTGTCAGTTAACATTTACTCAACTGATCCGACGCCTTCGCGAGCAAGCCCGCTCCCACATTTGGATTGCATCAGGCCTTTAGAGCTTGGCTTTTACAGCGCCCAGCGCATCCTTGCCATCCACGGTCTTGACGCCCTCCAGCCACTTATCCAATACCGCCGGGTTGGCCTTGATCCACGCCTTCGCCGCATCGGCATTGCTGACCTTGTTGTTGGCCACCTCGGCCATGATGCTGTTTTCCATGTCCTGGGTAAAACTCAGGTTGGTCAGCAGTTTTCCGACGTTCGGGCAGGCCTGTGCGTAGCCCTTGCGGGTCAAGGTATACACGCTGCCAGTGTCACCAAAGTATTTCTCGCCGCCCTTGAGGTAGTGCATTTTCAACTGCACGTTCATCGGGTGCGGGGTCCAGCCGAGGAAGGTCACGAATTTCTGCTTCTTAACCGCCCGCGACACTTCGGCGAGCATCGCCTGTTCGCTGGACTCCACCAGCTTCCACTGGCCGAGCGCGAAGTCGTTCTTCTTGATGATTTCCTGCAACGAAATATTCGCTGGCGCGCCGGAGCCGATGCCGTAGATCTTCTTGTCGAACTTGTCGGCAAATTTGTTCAGGTCGGCAAAGTCATGCACCCCGGCGTCCCACACATAGTCGGGCACGGCGAGGGTGAACTCGGTGCCGTCGAGGTTCTTCGCCAGTTGCACCACGTCGCCATTGGCCACGAACTTGTCATAGAAGCCCTGCTGCGCCGGCATCCAGTTGCCCAGGAACACGTCCACCTGGCCATCCTTGAGGCCGCCAAAGGTGATCGGCACCGCCAGGGTGTCGACCTTGGGTTTGTAGCCCATGCCCGTCAGCAGAAACCCGGTGATGGCATTGGTGGCCGCAATATCGCTCCAGCCCGGATCGGCCATTTTTACCGTTTCACAACTGGCGTCTGCGTAAACATTGGCGCTTCCCAGCGCCAGGAGCCCCAGCATCACAGTTAACTTTTGCATGGCCTTCCCTCAGTGTTATTGGTTTTGGCAGGGTTGTGGATAACGTGCCTTGCGCTCCAGGTCGTCGAGGTCGATATGGTTGCGCATGTATTGCTGACTGGCGTCCACCAGTGGCTGGTGATCCCAGCTCTTCAGCTTGCCCTGGGTCAGTGCTTCAAACACCAGACGGCGGCGGCGTTGGCTGGCGAGCACCTGTTGGTGGATCGCCGGGATGTCCCATTTGGCCCGCGCCTCGTCCAGGAAGGCTGCAAACAGTGCCCGGTGTTGCGGCGACTGGCTGAGGTCTTCCTGCTCCCGTGGGTCGTTGTGTACATCGAACAGTAGACAAGGGTCGTCTTCGCTGTAGATGAATTTGTAGGCGCCCCGTCGAATCATCATCAGCGGGCTGATGGTGCCTTCGGCCATGTACTCGCCAAACACTTCGTCGTGCCCGCCCTGCCCTTGCAAGTGCGGGACCAGCGAGCGGCCGTCCAGCGGCAGGCGCGGGTCCAGCTCGCCGCCGGCCAGTTCCACCAGGGTCGGCAGCAGGTCGGCGGTGGACACGGCTTTGCTCACGCGGCCTGCCGCGAACTGTCCCGGCGCACTGACCAGCAGCGGCACGCGGGCGGCCATTTCAAACCAGTGCATTTTGTACCAGAGGCCCCGCTCGCCGAGCATGTCGCCGTGGTCGCCGGAGAACACGATGATGGTGTCGTCGGCCAGGCCGGTGTCTTCCAGGGTTTGCAGCAGCTTGCCGACGTTGCTGTCGATATAGCTGCACGCGCCGAAGTAGGCACGCCGCGCATCACGGATCTTATCCACAGGCAGCGGCTTGTCCCACAGGTCGTAGACCTTGAGCAGGCGTTGGGAATGCGGGTCGAGATCGGCTTGCGCGGGTGTTGTAGGCAACGGGATATCAGCGTCGTCGTACAGGTCCCAGAACGGCTTGGGAATGGTGTACGGGTCGTGGGGGTGAGTCATTGACACTGTCAGGCAGAACGGCTGGTCGCCGTCCTCGCGGATATGGTCGAACAGGTATTGCTGGGCCTTGAACACCACCTCTTCGTCGAAATCCAGCTGGTTGGTGCGAACACACGGCCCGGCCTGCAGCACCGACGACATGTTGTGATACCAGGTGGGGCGCACGTCCGGCTCGTCCCAGTTCACCGCCCAGCCGTAGTCGGCCGGGTAGATGTCGCTAGTCAGGCGTTCTTCATAACCGTGCAGTTGGTCGGGACCGCAGAAGTGCATCTTGCCCGACAGCGCGGTGCGGTAGCCGAGGCGACGCAGGTAGTGGGCGTAGGTCGGCACATCGGCGGGGAAATCGGCGGCGTTGTCGTAGGCGCCAATCTTGCTCGGCAACTGGCCGCTCACCAGGGTGAAACGCGACGGCGCGCACAACGGGCTGTTGCAATAGGCGGCATCGAACACCACACCCTGCTCGGCGAGGCGACTCAGGTTGGGCAACTTGATAGGCGAAGAACCGTAGAACGGAAGCAACGGGGCGGCCATTTGATCGGCCATGATGAAAAGAATGTTCTTGCGCTTCATGATCTATCGGCATTCCATAGGCGGTGTTTATGCGAATGAGCATGCAGCCCATGAAAAGTGGGGTAAAGCCCATGAAAAGCAATGTCTAGGATAAGCACAGCTTATGTATGAAGCCCTCGGTGACCTGTCCCTCGATTTGCTGCGTGCCTTCGAAGCCGCCGCACGCCATCGCAGCTTTACCGCCGCGGCGATGGAACTGGGCACCACCCAACCGGCCATCAGCCAGCAGATCAAGCGCCTGGAAGAACAGTTGGCGATCCGCCTGTTTGATCGCATCTACCGGGGTATCGAACTGACTGACGCTGGTGCCCTGTTGTTCGAGCATGTGCAAGGCGGTTTGCAGGGCATCAACCAGGGCTTGAGCCTGATCACCCAACAGGACCAGCATGAAGTGCTGCAAGTCGCCACCGACTTCGCCTTCGCCGCCTATTGGTTGATGCCGCGCCTGCACCGCTTTCACCAGGCCAACCCTCAGGTCGATGTGAGCCTGGTGACCAGCGAGCGCAATCACGCCACTTTGCGCAGCGATATCGACGTGGCGGTGTTGTTTGGCGACGGCCGTTTCAAGCAGGGCGACAGCCTGTGGCTGTTCAACGAGGAAGTGTTCCCGGTGTGCAGCCCGCAGTGGCTCAAGGAACAGGCGACGCCGCTGACTGTGCAAAATTTGCACGATGTCCCCTTGCTGCACCTGCGCCAGGAAAACAACAGCCAGTGGTTCGACTGGAGCGGTGTGTTTCGCGAACTGGGCATCGCCAGCGCACCGACGCCCGGCCAATTGCGTTTCGACAATTACACCCTGTTGATCCAGGCGGCGATTGCCGGCCAGGGCGTGGCTATCGGCTGGCGGCACCTTGTGGATAACCTGCTGGAGCAGGGCTGGTTGTGCCGACCGGTGAGCGACACCGTCATCTCGCGCTTTGGCTATTACGTGGTGCAGCCCCAGCGCAAACGCAGGGGGCAGTTGGTCGAGCGCTTCGTCGACTGGCTGGTGGCAGAACAAGCCAGCAGCGCTCAGTCGCTGACCGGGCTGGCCCTGCCGTCCATTGCGGTCTAGCATCTGGCGCATATTGGATCCGGAGTCCGCCATGCAACGTATCAAGGGCTACCACGCCCATATCTACTTCGACGCCAGCACGATCGAACAGGCGCGCACCCTGTGCGAAGACGCCGCCAAACTCTTCCCTCTGCGCATGGGTCGTGTGCACGAACGACCGGTGGGCCCGCATCCGGATTGGAGCTGCCAACTGGCGTTCGATCCCGAATACATCGGCGTGGTGCTGCCATGGTTGGTGATCCATCGCAACGGGCTGGTGGTGTTCCTGCACCCCGAGACCGGCGATGACTTGAAGGACCACACCGACTATGCGGTGTGGATGGGGGGGATGCGGGAACTGAACTTGTCAGCCTTTTCCTGAATAAAATCCCTAAATATGGGATTGATATTTATATATTGAGACTTTCGCCCGCGTAGGTTTATATTCGCTGCATCCGCTCAGAATTCAGGTGAAGCGATGCAGGCGCAATTGATCGCGCTCGATTGGGGGACCAGCTCCCTTCGTGCTTACAAACTCGGCCCCGCAGGCACAGTGCTGGAACAGCGCTCGCTGGCGTGGGGCATCATGCATTTGCCCAACGAACCCCGGGACATTGCCGGTGTGCGTTGCAGCAACGGCTTCGAGTTGGCGTTCGATGCGGCGTGCGGGGATTGGCTCGATGCCGAACCGGGTTTGCCGGTGATTGCCTGTGGCATGGTCGGCAGCGCCCAAGGCTGGAGCGAAGCGGCCTACCGCAATACCCCGGTCGACGTCGCCAGCCTCGGCCAGGCGCTGCATCAGGTGCACAGCCTGCGCGGCGTGGACGTGCACATCGTGCCGGGCGTGATCGAGCAGGTCGGCTTGCCCAACGTAATGCGCGGCGAAGAAACCCAGGTGCTGGGCGTGCTGCAAGGGCTGGGCACCGACGGGTTGATCGGCCTGCCGGGCAGCCATTCCAAGTGGGTGGAGGTGGTCGACGGCTGTATCACGCACTTCGATACCTTCATGACCGGCGAGTTGTTTGCGGTGTTGAGCAAACACAGCATCCTCGGGCGTACCCAGCAACCCAGCGAACAATTCCAGGCTGAAGCCTTCGACCGAGGCGTGCACGTGGCGCTTTCCGAAGACGGTCAGCGCGGCGTGCTGTCCACCTTGTTCAGTGCCCGCACCCTCGGGCTCACCGGCGAACTCGCGCCTGACCAACAGCCCGATTACCTCTCCGGCTTGCTTATCGGCCATGAACTCGCCGGCCTGCCTGACAGCGCCAAACACAAGCCGATCATCCTGGTCGGCGCCGCGCCCCTTTGCGCCCGTTATCAGCGCGCCCTCGCCCTTTGCGGCTTTGCCCACGTCAGCCTGGCGCAGGAAGCCACCGAGCGCGGCCTGTGGCAACTGGCCGTGGCGGCCGGGCTCACTCAACCTGTATTGGAGGCCTGACATGCTCAAGCAAGCACTCGCGCAAAACGGTTTGATCGCCATCCTGCGCGGCATTCGCCCGGACGAAGCCCAGGCTGTCGGCCAGGTGCTGTACCAGGCGGGGTTTCGGGTGATCGAAGTCCCGCTGAATTCGCCCGACCCTTACACCAGTATCCGCACCCTGCGCGACAGCTTACCCGCCGATTGCCTGATCGGTGCCGGCACGGTGTTGACGCCGGAGCAGGTCGAGCAGGTAAAGGCGGCCGGTGGCCAGGTGATCGTCATGCCCCACAGCGATGCCAAGGTGTTGCGTGCCGCCAAAGCCGCGGGCCTGTTTCTGTCCCCGGGCGTGGCCACGCCCACCGAAGCCTTCGCCGCACTGGCCGAAGGTGCTGACGTGTTGAAGCTGTTCCCCGCCGAGCAAATGGGCCCTTCGGTGATCAAGGCGTGGCTGGCGGTATTGCCGGCCGGCACCTTGCTGCTGCCGGTGGGTGGCATTACCCCGGACAACATGCAGGTGTTTACCGACGCCGGAGCCAAAGGTTTCGGACTGGGTTCCGGGTTGTTCAAACCGGGTATGACTGTGGATCAGGTCGCGAGCCGCGCCCAGGCTTATGTCGCCGCCTGGAAAGCCCTCAGCTGAATCAAGTTTCGCGCCTACCGGCGCCGCATCTATAAGAGAGATAACAGATGAAAATCACCAAATTGACGACCTTTATCGTCCCGCCGCGCTGGTGCTTCCTCAAGGTCGAGACCGACCAGGGCGTGACCGGCTGGGGTGAGCCCGTGGTCGAGGGTCGCGCTCACACCGTGGCAGCTGCCGTTGAAGAACTGTCCGACTACCTGATCGGCAAAGACCCACGCAATATCGAAGACATCTGGACCGTGCTCTATCGCGGCGGCTTCTACCGCGGCGGCGCGGTGCACATGAGCGCCCTCGCCGGTATCGACCAGGCGCTGTGGGACATCAAGGGCAAGGCCCTTGGTGTGTCGGTCAGCGATCTCCTCGGCGGCCAGGTGCGTGACAAGATCCGCGTGTATTCCTGGATCGGCGGCGACCGCCCGGCCGACACCGCCCGCGCTGCCAAAGAGGCGGTGGCCCGTGGTTTCACGGCGGTGAAGATGAACGGCACCGAAGAACTGCAGTTCGTCGACAGCTTCGAAAAAGTCGACCTGGCCCTGGCCAACGTCGCCGCCGTGCGTGACGCGGTGGGTCCCAACGTCGGCATCGGCGTCGACTTCCATGGCCGGGTGCACAAGCCCATGGCCAAGGTGCTGATGAAGGAACTCGACCCGTACAAACTGATGTTCATCGAAGAGCCGGTGCTCAGCGAGAACTACGAAGCGCTCAAAGAGCTGGCGCCGCTGACCAGCACGCCGATTGCCCTGGGCGAGCGCCTGTTCTCGCGTTGGGATTTCAAGCGTGTGCTCAGCGAAGGCTACGTCGACATCATCCAGCCGGATGCCTCCCACGCCGGTGGCATCACCGAAACCCGCAAGATCGCCAACATGGCCGAAGCCTACGACGTGGCCCTGGCCCTGCACTGCCCGTTGGGCCCGATTGCCCTGGCGGCGTGCCTGCAATTGGACGCGGTTTGCTACAACGCGTTTATCCAGGAGCAAAGCCTGGGCATTCACTACAACGAGAGCAATGACCTGCTCGACTATGTGCGCGATCCGGGCGTGTTCGACTATGACCAGGGCTTTGTGAAGATCCCCAACGGGCCGGGCCTGGGCATCGAGATCAACGAGGAATACGTGATCGAACGCGCGGCCATCGGCCACCGCTGGCGCAACCCTATATGGCGCCACGCCGACGGCAGCTTCGCCGAGTGGTGATATTCCTCTGAAGGAACGCGATCAAAAAATGTGGGAGCTGGCTTGCCTGCGAAGGCGTTGGGTCAGCTTGCATCTCTGGCACTGATACACCGTCTTCGCAGGCAAGCCAGCTCCCACACTGACCGTGTTCTGACAGTGAAGACTTGTCCTCAACAAACATAAGAAGAGGCAACCCCCATGCACCCTGAATCCTTCACCGGGCAGGCTTCTTTAGTCACGCCTACCCGAAAGCGCTTCTTCATCATGGTGCTGCTGTTTATCACCGTGGTCATCAACTACCTCGACCGCAGCAACCTGTCCATCGCCGCCCCGGCCCTGACCAGCGAACTGGGGATCGACCCGGTGCACGTCGGGCTGATTTTCTCCGCGTTCGGCTGGACCTACGCGGCCATGCAGATCCCCGGCGGCTGGCTGGTGGACCGCGTGCCGCCGCGAATCCTCTACACGGCGGCCCTGCTGTTGTGGTCCATCGCCACCGTCATGCTCGGCTTCGCCGCCAGCTTTATCGCGCTGTTTGTTTTGCGCATGGCGGTAGGGGCTTTAGAGGCCCCGGCCTATCCGATCAACAGCCGCGTGGTCACCACCTGGTTCCCCGAGCGTGAGCGCGCCACGGCGATTGGCGTTTATACCTCCGGGCAGTTTGTCGGGCTGGCATTCCTCACGCCGGTATTGGCCTGGCTGCAGCATGCTTTTGGCTGGCACATGGTGTTTGTCGCGACCGGTGGCGTGGGCATTGTATGGGCGGTGATCTGGTACGCGGTGTACCGCGAGCCGAAGGATTTCAAAGGCGCGAATGCCGCCGAAATCGACCTGATCCGTGAAGGTGGCGGCTTGGTGGATATGCAGGAAAAAGCCGCCAAGGCGCCGTTCAGTTGGGTCGATCTGGGCATTGTGTTGAGCAAGCGCAAACTCTGGGGGATCTACCTGGGGCAGTTCTGCCTCAACTCCACGCTGTGGTTCTTCCTGACGTGGTTCCCGACCTACCTGGTGAAATATCGCGGCATGGACTTCATCAAGTCCGGCCTGCTGGCGTCATTGCCATTCCTCGCGGCGTTTGTCGGCGTGCTGTGTTCGGGGATCTTTTCCGACTGGCTGATTCGTCGCGGCGCGTCGGTGGGGTTCGCGCGCAAGTTGCCGATCATCGGCGGGCTGCTGATCTCCACAGCGATCATCGGCGCCAACTATGTGGACTCGACGGCGTGGGTGATTGCGTTCCTGGCGGTGGCGTTCTTTGGCAATGGGTTGGCGTCGATTACCTGGTCGCTGGTCTCGACCCTGGCACCGGCCCGCCTGTTGGGGCTGACCGGTGGGGTGTTCAACTTCATCGGCAACCTGTCGGCGATTGCCACGCCGATCGTGATTGGCTTTCTGGCCAGTGGCGATTCGTTTGCGCCGGCGATTACCTATATCGCGGTGCTGGCGTTGCTCGGGGCGCTGTCCTACGTGTTGCTCGTAGGCAAAGTCGAACGCATCGAACTCAAATAACCACTGCCCTGTAGGAGCCGGGTTTCAGTTGAGGACGCCGTCGAGGATCTCATAGACGATGCCCGTACCCACGGCGATCAACACCACATCCGGCCCCGAACGGCGCCATTCATAACCGGGATACACCGGCAGGCGTGCCAGGGCGCGGTTATCGAGGCGTTCGCCGTAGTAGCCGCGGGGCAGCGGCTTGCCACGCACCAGGCGCACATTCGGCGGTGGCGGTGCGCCACGGGCGAACTGGCCGTGGTTGTCGTGGATGATCTGGCGGACCGGGCCGAAGTCCTGGGGCGGGCCGCCGCGACGGTTGTCCTGCGGGCCGCGATGGTCGTCGCCGCGTTGTTCGTGCTGGCCCTGCGGGCCGCCACGGTCAGGGCCGCCCTGGTCATAAGGCGCAGCCTGCACCAGGGCGCTGGCGCCAAGCACCAGCACGCCAAGGCCGGCAATCACGGTTTTGGGCATTTTCATCGGGTATTCCTCAGGGCACGCAAGCAAAAAAGGGATTTCGAACGAGGTTCGAAATCCCTTGGTCTTGCTGTTTAGGCCGTGCCCGGCCGGGTTGATTCCTCTGTATCAGGAACTTTACCTACTGCTTACGGGGCCCTTACTTACGAGCGTTACGCACGCCTTCCGACAATGCCGCACACAGGCTCAACACGCCGTCGATGGCTTGCTGGTCGTTCTTTGCATTGGCGATATGGTCGATCAGCGCCGAACCTACGACCACACCGTCAGCCAAGCGGGCGATGGCGGCCGCTTGTTCCGGCGTGCGGATACCAAAACCAATGCTGATCGGCAGGTCCGTATGGCGACGCAGGCGGGTCACGGCTTCTTCGACGTGCTCCAGGGTCGCGGCGCCGGCACCGGTCACACCGGCCACCGACACGTAGTACACAAAGCCGGAGCTGCCATTCAGAACCGTCGGCAGGCGCACATCATCGGTGGTTGGCGTGGTCAGGCGGATAAAGTCGATGCCTGCGGCCTGGGCCGGGTCGCACAGCTCGCCGTTATGCTCGGGCGGCATATCGACCACGATCAGGCCGTCCACGCCGGCTGCCTTGGCGTCGGCGATGAACTGCGGCACGCCGTATTTGTGGATCGGGTTGAAGTAGCCCATCAACACCAGCGGCGTGTCGTTGTTGTCCTGGCGGAACTCGCGGACCATCTGCAGGGTTTTCACCAGGTTCTGCTTGGCGTTCAACGCGCGGATGTTAGCCAGTTGAATGGCCGGGCCGTCGGCCATCGGGTCGGTGAAGGGCATGCCCAACTCGATCACGTCGGCGCCGGCGGCCGGCAAGCCTTTGAGGATCGCCAGCGAGGTGTCGTAGCCAGGGTCGCCGGCCGTGACGAAGGTCACCAGGGCGGCGCGATTCTGTTCTTTGAGCTGGGCGAAGCGGGTTTGCAGGCGGCTCATCAGTGTTTCTCCTGCTGAGAAGTTTCCATGTGGTGCATCACGGTCTGCATGTCTTTGTCGCCACGGCCGGACAGGTTGACCACCATCAGGTGATCCTTCGGCAGGGTCGGCGCGCGTTTGAACACTTCGGCCAGGGCGTGGGCGCTTTCCAGGGCTGGAATGATCCCTTCCAGGCGGCAGCATTTGTGGAAGGCGTCGAGGGCTTCGTCGTCGGTCACCGAGGTGTACTGGACGCGACCGATGTCGTGCAACCACGCGTGTTCCGGGCCGATGCCGGGGTAATCCAGGCCAGCGGAGATCGAGTGGGCGTCGATGATCTGGCCGTCGTCGTCCTGCAGCAGGAAGGTGCGGTTGCCGTGCAGCACGCCCGGTACGCCACCGTTGAGGCTGGCGGCGTGTTTGCCGGTTTCGATGCCGTGGCCGGCCGCTTCAACGCCGATGATCTCGACGCTGGTGTCGTCCAGGAACGGGTGGAACAGGCCCATGGCATTGGAACCGCCGCCGATGCACGCCACCAGGCTGTCCGGCAGGCGGCCTTCCTGGGCTTGCAGCTGGTCGCGGGTTTCCTTGCCGATCACGGCCTGGAAGTCGCGCACCATCGCCGGGTACGGGTGCGGGCCGGCCACGGTGCCGATCAGGTAGAAGGTGCTGTCGACGTTGGTCACCCAGTCACGCAGGGCTTCGTTCATCGCGTCTTTCAGAGTGCCGGTGCCGGCCACCACTGGGATCACTTCGGCGCCCAGCAGCTTCATGCGGAACACGTTGGCTTGCTGGCGCTCGATGTCAGTGGTGCCCATGTAGATCACGCATTGCAGGCCGAATCGCGCGGCCACGGTGGCGGTGGCCACGCCGTGCATGCCGGCGCCGGTCTCGGCGATGATGCGTTTCTTGCCCATGCGCCGTGCCAGCAGGATCTGGCCGATGCAGTTGTTGATCTTGTGCGCGCCGGTGTGGTTCAGCTCTTCGCGCTTGAGGTAGATCTTGGCGCCGCCGCAGAATTCGGTCAGGCGTTCGGCGAAGTACAGCGGGCTTGGACGACCGACGTAGTCACGCTGGAAGTAGGCCAATTCCTCTTTGAATGCAGGATCTTCCTTGGCCGCTTCGTATTCGCGGGCCAGGTCGAGGATCAACGGCATCAGGGTTTCAGCGACGTAGCGGCCGCCGAACGCGCCAAACAGGCCGTTGGCGTCTGGGCCGTTGCGTAGATCGGTCTGGGACTGAGTCATGGGACGCTCCAGGAAAAAGGGGGGTGGGAAGCAATGAGGGCCACTCTACCCCTGACGTTCTACGCTGAAAACCGATAAGATCGCCGCAACCTGTCAGGAAAACTCACAGATGAGCCGAGACCTTCCGCCCCTCAACGCCCTGCGTGCCTTTGAAGCGACTGCGCGCTTGAACAGCGTCAGTCAGGCCGCCGAGCAATTGCATGTGACCCACGGTGCCGTCAGCCGCCAGTTGAAGGTGCTGGAGGAGCACTTGGGTATCAGCCTGTTCGTCAAGGAAGGTCGCGGCCTTAAACTCACAGATGCAGGCGTTCGGCTGCGGGATGCCAGCGCCGAGGCCTTCGAGCGATTGAGGGATGTGTGTGCCGAGCTGACCCAGGCCAGCGCCGACGCGCCATTTGTACTCGGTTGTTCGGGCAGCCTGCTGGCGCGCTGGTTGATCCCGCGCCTGGGCCGCTTGAATGCGGACTTGCCGGACCTGCGCCTGCACCTGTCGGCGGGTGATGGGGATCTGGACCCGCGCCGCCCAGGCCTGGACGCACTGCTGGTGTTCGCTGAGCCGCCATGGCCGGCGGATATGCAGGTTTATGAGCTGGCCAGTGAACGCATCGGTCCGGTGATGAGCCCGCGCTTTGTCGGCTATGAACGTTTGCGCGAGGCACCCGCCGAGGCCTTGTGTGGTGAAAAGCTGTTGCACACCACGTCACGCCCACAAGCCTGGCCCAGTTGGGCGGCGCAGCACGGCATCGAACCCGGCGCGTTGAAACACGGCCAGGGGTTTGAGCATTTGTATTATCTACTGGAGGCGGCAGTGGCAGGATTGGGTGTAGCCATCGCCCCGCAGCCGCTGGTGGCCGAGGACTTGCGTGCGGGTCGCCTAGTGGCGCCGTGGGGGTTCAGCGAAACCCCGGCGCACCTGGCGCTGTGGCTGCCCAAGCGCGCCGCCGATGGGCGCGCCGAGCAACTGGCGCAGTGGCTCAAGGCTGAGCTACGGCGCGAGCCGGTTTAATCGCCGCGTTTGCACAGCAGATAAGCTGCGAGCAGGCCCAGTGCACCGACGGCAACGCCGGCTGTGGTCCATGGATGCTCTTGTGCGTAGTCCCGGGTTGCAACACCGGTTTCGCGAATTTTGACTTTGCTTTCTTCGTAGGCATCGCTGATCAGGTGGCGGGAGTGCTTGAGGGCATTCTCGGCATTGCTTTTCAGGGCCTTCAAGGTTTTGCGCGACTCGTCGGATGCATCGTCCTTGAGGCTTTCCAAAGACTTGAGCAGGCTCGAAATCTCGGCTTCCATGCTTTCCAGCGACGCTTTGCGTAAAGAAGTGTTGGCCATGTGGACTCTCCTGAAGTGATTGAGTGGCGTGTGTAGATACCGACTGCGGCCGTTTCAGAAAGTGCAGTAAATCTGAACTTTCGGGTGCGAACAGTCGCCAGAAGCAGTACGAACATTGACTGCTACGCTTGCTTAACGACCCTTAGGAGAACTGCCATGAGTGATCATCACACCTACAAGAAAGTCGAACTGGTGGGCTCGTCCACCTCTAGCATCGAAGACGCCATCAACAATGCCATCGCCGAAGCCAACAAGAGCATCAAGCACCTTGAGTGGTTTGAAGTGACTGAAACTCGTGGCCATATCGAGAATGGCAAGGTCGCGCACTATCAAGTCACCCTCAAGGTGGGGTTCCGAATTGCCAGTAGTTGATCGCATCGGTTGAACTTGCTGACTGGCCGATTGCCATAACCTGCGCTACAACCAATGGGTGCCGATGCCACAAGCGTCGGCACGCTCTATTCGATCAGCGCAAGGAAAGTAACGGATGAAGAAGTTCCTGTTAGCGGTAGGTTTGTTGAGCATTGCAGGCACGGCCCTGGCGGCGGGCAAGCCTTGTGAAGAGCTCAAAAGCGAAATTGCAGCGAAAATCGACGCCAAGGGCGCTTCGGGTTATTCGCTGGAAGTGGTGGATAAAGGCGCTGCGCCGAGCGATCACACAGTGGTCGGCACCTGCGAGGGTGGCACCAAGGAAATTGCCTACAAGCGCGGTTAATCCCGTGTTGCAGACATAAAAAACCGACGCGCTGCGTCGGTTTTTTTCGTCTGAAGGTTTTAGCCCTTCATCACCTGCGCCAGCAGTTCGTAGGAATGAATCCGGTCGGCATGCTCGTACAGGTCGCTGGTGAAAATCAGCTCATCGGCGCCGGTCTGCTCGATCAACACCTCCAGCTTGGCGCGGATCTTCGCCGGGCCGCCGACCATTGCCAGGCCCAGGAAGCTGCCGACCGCGTCTTTTTCATGGGGCAACCACAGGCCGTCCATGGTTTTTACGGGTGGGCGCTGCACCAGGCTTTGCCCGCGCATCAGCGCAAGGATGCGTTGGTAGACGGAGGTAGCCAGGTAGTCCGCTTGCTCGTCGGTATCTGCCGCGACCAGGGGAATGCCGAGCATCACGTAGGGTTTATCCAGCACGGCTGAAGGTTTGAAGTGATTGCGGTACACGCGAATCGCCTCATGCATCAGGCGGGGTGCGAAATGCGAGGCGAAGGCGTAGGGCAAACCGCGTTCGCCTGCCAGCTGTGCGCTGAACAAGCTGGAGCCGAGCAGCCACACCGGTACGTTGGTGCCGGTGCCAGGCACGGCGATGATCCGTTGGTCGGGAGTGCGAGGGCCCAGGTAAGCCATCAGCTCAGCAACGTCTTCCGGGAATTCATCCGCGCTGCCGGAGCGCTCACGGCGCAGGGCGCGTGCGGTCATCTGGTCGGAGCCAGGGGCGCGGCCCAGGCCCAGGTCGATACGGCCGGGGTAGAGGCTCTCCAGGGTGCCGAACTGTTCGGCAATCACCAGCGGCGCGTGGTTGGGCAGCATTACACCGCCGGAACCGACGCGAATGGTCGACGTGCCGCCGGCCAGGTAGCCCAGCAGCACCGAAGTGGCCGAACTGGCGATACCGTCCATATTGTGGTGCTCGGCCACCCAGAAACGGTTGTAGCCGAATTTTTCCACGTGCTGGGCCAGGTCCAGCGAATTGCGCAGCGACTGCGCGATGCTTCCATTGGCGCGCACGGGCACCAGGTCGAGGGTGGAAAATTTTACGTCGGACAGCGATTTCATAAGCCTGCTTCTCCAATGGGGGCGCAGGCTTCTTAGACGAACCAAAACCTGCCGCTTCATGTGCATGTCTATGCAATGAGGGCATATACCCGAGATTCAATAGCGACTCAGGAAATTTCCTACTTGATTGCTAGGTTTCTCTCACAAGATGAACTTTGCCAGTCCGACTATCCTCAGAACCCTTACTGACGCAAAACCACCGTTCGAGGAGACCGCTATGAGTATCGTGAAAAAAGCATCCGCGCATTGGGAAGGTGACCTGAAGACGGGCCTGGGTTCCATTTCCACGGAAACCGGCGTGCTACGTGAAGCGCCCTACGGCTTCAAGGCGCGTTTCGAGGGCGGCAAGGGCACCAACCCCGAAGAACTGATCGGAGCGGCCCACGCTGGCTGTTTCTCCATGGCCTTTTCCATGATTCTCGGCGATGCCGGGCTCAAGGCCGACAGCATCGACACCCAGGCCGAAGTGACCCTGGACCAGGTGGACGGTGGTTTTGCGATCACCGCCGTGCACCTGATCCTCAAGGCCAAGATTCCCGGTGCAAGCCAGGCGCAGTTCGATGAACTGAGCAAAAAAGCCAAGGAAGGGTGCCCGGTGTCCAAGGTGCTGAATGCGAAAATCAGCCTGGATGCCACGCTGGTCGGCTAAGCCCTCTACTCCAGGAGCGAGCAGGCTCGCTCCTGGAGCCCCAAATATGATCGAATAGCCTGCAGCCTAAGCGCACATCCGTGCGCAGTGCATTCAGGGAGCTTCACACATGAAACGTTTTGCCTTGGCAATCATCTGCGGTGTATTGGCCACTTCGGCCGTGGCCGCGCCAAAAGATTGTGAAGAGCTCAGGAAAGAGATTGAAGTGAAGATCCAGGCCAAGGCGATTCCTTCGTACACCCTGGAAATCATCACCGCCGAAGAAGCCAAGAATCACGACAGTGCGATGATTGTCGGTTCGTGCGAAAACGGCACCAAGCGCATCATCTACCAGAAAAACAACGACTGATCAGATGCAGTTGACGCTGCGTTCCTCAGCGAGCAACTGACGCGCCGAGTCATACAGCCGGATATTCGGCGTGAAGGCCAACGAGCGCCCTTCCAGCACGTAACGCTGGCCAGCCTGGAAGTGGTCATATTCCAGGGTCATGAAGCAGGTGCGATACATCATCTGGCTGAGCCCACCCAAACCGCCGCCGGCCGGGACTTCAAAGTCGAAGCGCACCATCAGTTCGTGATGGCCGGGCGGGAATTGGAAGTAACGCCCGTCCTCCAGGTTCTTGCCGTCTAAACGCTGCGCCATTACTAGCTTTGACCCCGGCGTCGGCGTGGTGAAGTCGACCCACGCTTGTTGCGGATCCGCCGGTGGCACGGGCGTGGTGGTGCAGGCACCGAGGAACAGGGCGGCAACGGGAAGCAAGAGCTGGCGCATGGCAGGCACTCAATGGGAAGGAAGTGGTGAGCCTGGCGCCGATGGCAGCAGACTCCCTATGAGTATAAACACGTCATGCCATGGAAAAATTCCGCACAGGCGCGATAGTCTGGCGAGCAAATTACCCAGGAGCGGTCGGGGCATGGTCAGGCGTTTTCTTCCAGGGTTGATGGTCTTGCTGCTCAGCGGCTGCTCCAGCGTGAGTTATTACAGCCAGTTGGCCAGCGGCCAATGGCAATTGCTGCGGGCCCGAGAGCCGGTGGCGCAGGTCATTGCCGATTCTTCCCGCCCGCCGCTGTTACGCGAACACCTGGTGCAATCACAAAAAGCACGCACGTTCGCCAGTGAGCATTTGCACCTGCCTGACAACCAGAGCTACAGGTTGTATGCCGATATCGGCCGGCCCTATGTGGTCTGGAATGTGTTTGCCACGCAGGAATTCTCTCTGTCCCCCGAAACCCATTGCTTCCCCATTGCCGGTTGTGTGGCCTATCGCGGCTACTACAACCAAGGCGCGGCGCGCGGCGAGGCGGCGTTGTTGAAGCTGCGCGGCATGGACGTGTCAATCGGTGGCGTCGAGGCCTATTCCACCTTGGGTTGGTTCAATGACCCGATCATGAATTCGATGATGAACTGGGGTGATGAGCGTCTGGCCACGTTGATTTTCCATGAGCTGGCGCACCAACGTTTCTATGTGAAGGACGATACCGAGTTCAACGAGTCGTTTGCCAATTTCGTCGAGCAGGAAGGCACGCGGCAATGGCGTGCTGCGCGGGGGTTGCCGCCGCAGAACCTGTTGACGTCGAAGCAGCGTGACCAGTTTATCCAACTGGTCCTCGACACCCGGCAACGCTTGGAAAAACTCTATGCCCAACCGTTGGCTGCTGATGCGATGCGCCAGGCCAAGGCGGCTGAGTTCGAGCGTTTGCGCAGCGAATACCGGCAACTGCGCGACAGCCAGTGGGGCGGGGATAAACGTTATGACGCGTGGATCAACCAGCCG
Source organism: Pseudomonas sp. IPO3749 (assembly GCF_013386605.1). Classification (NCBI taxonomy): domain Bacteria; kingdom Pseudomonadati; phylum Pseudomonadota; class Gammaproteobacteria; order Pseudomonadales; family Pseudomonadaceae; genus Pseudomonas; species Pseudomonas sp. IPO3749. The sequence goes on from NZ_JACARN010000045.1 coordinate 38,875, forward strand.
ATGAACAACGCGCGGTTGTTGCCGTTCGGGCTGTATGACCAGTGGGTGCCGGCGTTTGCGGCGCTGTTTGCGCGGGAAGGTGGGGATTGGGTGAGGTTTTATAAGGCGGTGGAGAAGATCGGTGGGATGCCGATTGACCAGCGCAAAGCAGCGTTGAGGCAGTTGCAAGGTGATGGCCTTTAGGGCCCATTCGCGAGCGGGCTTGCTCGCGAAGGCGGTCTCAAGGCCGCTGTAGGAACGCCTGATGCATCTCACCCAATGTTTCAAAATGCCAAGTCGGCGCCTCGGCATTCAGCTCTTCAAAACTGCCAAACCCATACCCCACCGCTGCCGAATCCAACCCGTTGCTGCGCGCGCCGATCAGGTCATGCTTGCGGTCACCAATCATCAGGGTGGTGGCCGGGTCCAGGCCTTCCTCGCTCATCAAGTGGGCGATCAGTTCGACCTTGTTGGTGCGCGTACCGTCCAGTTCGCTGCCGTAGATCACCTTGAAGTGCTTGGCGAAATCGAAGTGCCGCGCGATCTCGCGGGCGAATACCCAAGGCTTGGAGGTGGCGACGTAGAGTTGGCGCCCCTGGCCGCTCAAGTCCTCCAGCAATGGCATTACGCCGTCGAACACGCGGTTCTCATACAGGCCAGTCACCTTGAAGCGCTCGCGGTAGAAATTCACTGCTTCCCAGGCCTTGGCTTCATCAAAACCGTAGAACTGCATGAACGCTTGCAGCAACGGCGGGCCGATGAAGTGCTCCAGCTTGGTCAGGTCCGGCTCGTCGATCCCCAGTTTGCCGAGGGCATATTGGATCGAGCGGGTAATGCCTTCGCGCGGGTCAGTGAGGGTGCCGTCCAGGTCGAACAGCACGGTTTGGTAGTGCAGGGTCATCGGTCGAATCCTTCAGCCAGGTGCAGGTCTTTGAGCTTCACGTAGTTCGCGGCGCTGTAGGTGAAAAAGGCGCGTTCCTTGTCAGTCAGCGGGCGGACTTGTTTAACCGGGCTGCCCACGTACAGGAATCCGCTTTCGAGTTTCTTGCCTGGCGGCACCAGGCTGCCGGCGCCGATGATCACGTCGTCTTCCACCACCGCACCGTCCATGACGATGCTGCCCATGCCGATCAGGATGCGATTGCCCACGGTGCAGCCATGCAGCATGACTTTGTGGGCGATGGTCACGTCGTCGCCGATCAGCAACGGGAAGCCATCTGGATTGAAGGGCCCTGCGTGGGTGATGTGCAGCACGCAGCCATCCTGCACGCTGGTGCGCGCACCGATGCGGATGCGGTGCATGTCGCCGCGGATCACGGTCAGCGGCCAGACTGAGCTGTCGGCGCCGATTTCGACGTCGCCGATCACCACCGCCGAAATATCGACAAAAGCCCCGGCGCCCAGGGCCGGCGTGTGGTTCTGATAGGTGCGAAGGGTCACGATAGCCTCTCTCTCTTCTGCTGATAGCTGCGGTGGGTGTTGATTGTAATTAAGATGGCCCCATCTTTGTTCTTACATGTTTCTTCAGCCAAGGTGCCAACCGTGAGCGCGAACAACCCGCTTCTGCAGTCCTACGACCTGCCGCCGTTCTCGGCGATCCGTGCCGAGCACGTCCAGCCGGCCATCGAACAGATCCTCGCCGACAACCGTGTCGCCATCGAAGGCATCCTGCAAAGCCAGGGGAAAAATCCGACGTGGGCCGGTCTGGTTCTGGCCATGGACGAACTGAATGACCGCCTGGGCGCCGCCTGGAGCCCGGTCAGCCACCTCAACGCCGTGTGCAACAGCGCCGAACTGCGCGAAGCCTATGAAGGCTGCCTGCCGGCGTTGAGCGCCTACTCCACCGAGATGGGCCAGAACCGTGCACTGTTCCAGGCCTTCGAAGCCCTGGCCAACAGCCCGGAAGCCGCCGGTTTCGACGTGGCGCAAAAAACCATTCTGGAACACTCCCTGCGTGACTTCCGCTTGTCGGGTATCGATCTGCCGCCGGAGCAGCAAAAACGCTACGCCGAAGTGCAGAGCAAGCTATCCGAGCTGGGCAGCAAATTTTCCAACCAGTTGCTGGACGCCACCCAGGCCTGGACCAAACACGTCACCGACGAAGCCACCCTCGCCGGTCTGACTGATTCGGCCAAGGCGCAAATGGCCGCCGCCGCCCAGGCCAAAAGCCTCGACGGTTGGTTGATCACCCTGGAATTCCCAAGCTACTACGCGGTGATGACCTACGCCCAGGACCGCGCCCTGCGTGAAGAAGTCTACGCGGCCTACTGCACCCGTGCGTCGGACCAAGGCCCGAATGCCGGTCAGAACGATAACGGCCCGGTAATGGAACAGATCCTCGACCTGCGTCAGGAGCTGGCCAAGCTGTTGGGCTACGCCTCCTTCTCCGAACTGAGCCTGGCCACCAAAATGGCTGAGTCCAGCGACCAAGTGCTGAGCTTCCTGCGCGACCTGGCCAAGCGCAGCAAGCCGTTTGCCGCCCAGGACCTGCAGCAGCTCAAGGCCTACGCCGCCGAACAAGGCTGCGCCGACCTGCAAAGCTGGGACAGCGGTTTCTACGGCGAAAAACTTCGCGAGCAACGCTACAGCGTGTCCCAGGAAGCCCTGCGCGCCTACTTCCCGATCGACAAAGTGTTGAGCGGCCTGTTTGCCATCGTGCAACGCCTGTATGGCATCGAAATCGCAGAGCAAAAAGGCTTCGACACCTGGCACCCGGATGTCCGCCTGTTTGAAATCAAGGAAAACGGCCAGCACGTCGGCCGCTTCTTCTTCGACTTGTACGCCCGCGCCAACAAGCGTGGCGGCGCCTGGATGGATGGCGCGCGCGACCGTCGCCGCAAAATCGACGGCGTACTGCAAAGCCCGGTGGCCAACCTGGTGTGCAACTTCACCCCGGCCGACAGCGGCAAGCCTGCCCTGCTGACCCACGATGAAGTCACCACCCTGTTCCACGAATTCGGCCACGGCCTGCATCACCTGCTGACCCGCGTTGAACATGCTGGCGTGTCCGGTATCAACGGCGTGGCGTGGGATGCGGTGGAGTTGCCGAGCCAGTTCATGGAGAACTGGTGCTGGGAGCCGGAAGGCCTGGCGTTGATCTCCGGTCACTACGAGAGCGGCGAACCACTGCCCCAGGACTTGCTGGAAAAAATGCTCGCCGCCAAAAACTTCCAGTCCGGCTTGATGATGGTGCGTCAGCTGGAGTTCTCGCTGTTCGACTTCGAACTGCATGCCACCCACGGTGATGGCCGCAGCGTGGCCCAGGTACTTGAAGGCGTGCGCGATGAGGTGTCGGTGATGCGTCCGCCGGCGTACAACCGCTTCCCCAACAGCTTCGCGCACATCTTCGCTGGCGGTTATGCGGCGGGTTACTACAGCTACAAGTGGGCTGAAGTGTTGTCGGCGGACGCCTTCTCCAAGTTTGAAGAAGAGGGCGTGCTCAATGCCGAAACCGGCCGCGCCTTCCGCGAAGCGATCCTGGCGCGGGGCGGTTCCCAGGAACCGATGGTGCTGTTCGTCGACTTCCGCGGACGTGCGCCGTCGATTGACGCACTCTTGCGCCACAGCGGCCTGAGTGAGGACGCGGCAGCATGAGTGAAAGGCCTGTGATTACCAAAAAGCAATTTATCGCCGGGGCGGTCTGCCCGGCGTGCAGCGAGCCGGACAAGTTGAAGATGTGGACCGAAGACAACGTGCCCCATCGCGAGTGTGTGGCCTGCGGTTATACCGACACGCTGAATGACCAGGGGTTGTCGGTGCCCAAGGAATTGGGCACGCGGGTGAATACGTCTGCGTTGAAAGCGCCGGCGGACCCCAAGGTGCAGGCGGTGCAGTTCTTTCCTAATCCGAAGCTGAAAAAAGACTGACAACAGTGATGTCTTCGCCCTGAAACAAAAAATTCAGGGCGAAGAGCGTTAAGCATTTACACCCTTCTCTGCTGTGGCGTGTTCCAGGATGACAACTCCCTGTTGTTGTCTTCAAGGAAGCACCATGCCCGCCCCCAATCCCTTGTTGCAGGATTATCACCTGCCGCCTTTCTCGGCTATTCGTGCCGAACACCTCGTGCCAGCTGTCGATGCGATCGTGCTGCACAGTCGCAACGAAGTCGCCCGCATCACCGCCAGCCAGCGGCACTATCCAAACTGGGATGATCTGGTGCTGGCGATGGAAGCCGTTACCTCTCGTATCGACGAGGTGTTAGTTGTGATCTCCCTCCTCGACAGCGTAAACACCGATCAGCAGTGGATGGAAGCCAGCGCGCAAGCCACTTTTCGGGCCGTAGAGTTCGTGAGAGAACTGACGAGTCATCGCGGGCTGTTCGACTGCTACAAAATGTTGGTTGAGAGCTCACCAGCAGCTCTGTTCGATGCGTCCCGTCAGAGTTTGCTGAGGCGCACCCTGAGTAGGTTTCGGCTAGCGGGTATCGAGTTGGAGCCCGCTGCGCAAAAAAGACTGACGACGCTCGACCGTGAAATTGCCGGTCTCCAGCAATCGTTCCTGACTCGGTTGGAACAGGCCAACAGCGCGTGGCGCAAGCACATCACCGATGAATCAGTGCTGAAGGGACTTTCTTCGGCGCTCAAAGCGCGTATGGCACGCAATGCCCGTGCGGTTAACCTGCAAGGTTGGCTGATGACATTGAATGAGGAGAGTTACCGCGACTGCATGGCTTACGCGCAGAATCGAATATTGCGAGAGGAGATTTTCACCGCCTACAACACGCGTGCTTCTGACCTGGGTCCGCACGCCGGGCAGTTCGACAATGGTCCGTTGTTGCAGAGGCTGATGGTCAGCCGTAATCAAAAAGCCAAGCTATTGGGTTACACCAACTTTGTTCAATTGGCACTCGAATTCCAAATTTTGGATACCGATGATCAAGTGCTGGCTTTTATTCGTGACCAGATTTCGGTATCACGCACAGTCTTCGCCCATGACAAGCAGGCGATCACGGCATTGGGTCAAGAGCTTGGGCTGGCAGACCTGCAGCCCTGGGACCACGCCTTTCTGGCGCAAATCATTCGGCAAAGAGCCAGTGGTATTGCCGAAGAGGAACTGCGCGTCTATTTTCCCCTCGATACCACCTTATCTCGGTTGTTTGCGTTAGTGGGGCGTCTGTTCGACATCCAAATTATCGAACTGTATGGCTTCGACTCCTGGGCGCCCGGGGTTCGCCTCTTTCAGCTACTGGATCAGGGTGAAGTGCTGGGTCAGATCTATTTCGTACCCTATCGGCAAAATGCCGCAGACTTCCCCTACGCATTATCGTTGAGAAATCGCTGGACTACGGCTGAAAGTCGCAGAGTGCAACCGATGGTCGTGCTCTTTAGCCAGTTTGAAGGGGCTCCTGATGAGCCTTGTTTGCTCGGGCATCGGCAGCTCAAGATCCTTTTTCATGAGTTCGGTCACTGCTTCCAGCACATGATGATGGGCTTAGGCTATCGCACCAAAATGGGCGTCGATGATGTGGGCATGGACAGTGCGGAATTTTGCGGTCAATTCTTTGAGCGCTGGTGTGATTCACCTGAATGCCTTGTCTGGCTTTCCAGTCATCACGAAACGAGCGCGAATTTGCCTGATACGTTAGCCCGGCAGCAAGTGGCGTATGCCAACACCCAGACCTCTTGGGCGCGTGCAGAGTCATTGACCATGGCGTTGTTTGATATCGAAGTGCACCGCACCCAAGGCGATGGCCGCAGTATTGAGCAGGTATTCGCGAGTGCCAACCGTGAAGTCGGGCACCTTCCGGCGCTGGACGCTGTGCGTTACGCCAATGGCTTCAGCCACATCGTGTCGGGATACGAAAGCGGATTTTATGCCTACCAATGGTCTGAAGTGCTGGCACGTGCAGCCTTCAAAAGGTTTGAGCAAGAGGGTGTGTTCAACCCGCAGACGGGTCGCGCGTTTCGCGAACTCGTGCTTGCTCCCGGTCACTCTCGATCGTTGGTTGAATCGGTTCGGTTATTTTTAGACGTTACACCCGGCAACGCAGTTTGAATTCAGGAGCCAGTGTTGGCAGTGTTCATCCAACTCTTCATCGAGCACAGGGCGAAGGCACTGGTGCTGCATTCTCCATTGAGTAACGCGTTGCGTAATTTGGCGACATCGGCCCTCATCATGTAGCGAACACCGTCCTTGAAGCCGTTGCTGGTGCCAAAGCCGCCCAAGGTCATCTCGTTCAACGCGTCCTCCTTGCTCCACCCCTGAATCACCACCCGATACATCGCGGCCATCAGGCCAGTACGGTCAGAGCCATGCTTGCAATGCATCAGTACGGGACCGTTGGCTTCGGCTTCCTGGATGGCTCTCAGTGCCGCCAGTACGTCGGAATCATCCACGTGGTTGGTGCGATAAGTCAGCTGTACCTGGCGGATATCGGGGGATTTGAGCCAGTCGGCATCGGATTCCGGCAGGAAATTGATCACGGTGCCGATCTTCAGCTTTTCCAGCAGCGGCGCTGCGTTGCTGTCCGGTAGCGCGCTGCGATAGAGCGTGGGCGTCATCTGGTGAAGGTTGTATTGACTGCCCACTGGTTGTGCCCACTCGGGGGAACGGATGGAGATCGGCTCGTCGGCTTGAACGAAGGCACTGGAAAACAGCGCGATGAACGCGAGGCCGAAGGCCGGTAGCCATTGATTCTTGAGCATGGGTGACATGACCGAGCAGGAGATAGGTGAATGCCGCTCAGGTTGGTCCAAGGGGGGTCAATGATGTGTGAGGACGCCGTCAAAGAACCGTGAATCCTCAGTCTTTAGTCGCTGAAGCGCTTCTCTCGATGCATAGCCTGCTATCATTTGTAACCATTGATTGCCGAAAAAAGCCAAGCCGCTCACCAGAAGCCGGCTGATAAACCCGTGACCACATGATGAGGTGCCACCATGTCTGATCAAGATCAAGACAACCCCCGGCGTGACTTTCTGCGCAAATCCTTGACCTTGATCCCGGTGGTCACGGTTGCCAGCACCGGCCTTGGCGGCTCGATGCTGATGGCCACGCCTGAGCCGGCCCAGGCCGCGCCCGCTAAGCCTACAGCCAGCGGAAAAGCCTACGAGCCCACGTATTTCACCGCCGAGGAATGGGCGTTTATCAACGCCGCTGTCGCGCAGCTGATTCCCGCCGATGCCCAAGGCCCAGGTGCCCTGGAAGCGGGTGCGCCGGAATACATTGACCGCCAGATGAACACGCCATACGCCAGCGGTGCCCTGTGGTTCATGCAAGGTCCGTTCAACGCGGATGCGCCGCCGGAGATGGGCTGGCAGAGCAAATTGGTGCCCAAGGAGATCTATCGTTTGGGCATTGCCGCGACGGATGCTTGGTCGAAAGCCTTCAACGGCAAAGTTTTTGCTGCGCAAGACAGCGCTACCCGAGACGATATGTTGCGCCGTCTGGAGGCTGGCGGCGGTGAGGTGACAGCGCATTTCGAGGCGGTGCCGCCCAAGATGTTCTTCAACCTGTTGCTGCAAAACACCAAGGAAGGCTTCTTCTGCGACCCGATCCACGGTGGCAACAAAGGCATGGTCGGCTGGACCATGATCGGCTTCCCCGGCGCTCGCGCCGACTTCATGGACTGGGTTGAACGCAACGAGCAATACCCCTTCCCGGCAGTTTCCATCCGCGGCGAGAGGGCTTAAACGTGGCGACCATCATGAAGAAAGTCGATGCAGTGATCGTAGGTTTTGGTTGGACCGGCGCGATCATGGCCAAGGAGCTGACGGAAGCCGGCCTCAACGTGGTAGCGCTGGAGCGCGGCCCGATGCAGGACACTTACCCGGACGGCAACTATCCCCAGGTCATCGACGAATTGACCTACAGCGTGCGTAAGAAACTCTTCCAGGATATCTCCAAGGAGACGGTGACCATTCGCCATAGCGTGAACGACGTTGCCCTGCCCAACCGTCAGTTGGGTGCGTTCCTGCCGGGCAATGGCGTGGGCGGTGCGGGTCTGCATTGGTCGGGCGTGCATTTTCGTGTCGACCCGATCGAGTTGCGCATGCGCAGCCATTATGAAGAGCGCTACGGTAAAAACTTCATTCCCAAGGACATGACCATCCAGGACTTTGGCGTGAGCTACGAAGAGCTGGAGCCGTTCTTCGACTACGCAGAAAAAGTCTTCGGCACCTCTGGGCAGGCCTGGACCGTGAAAGGCCAACTGGTTGGCGAAGGCCGAGGCGGCAACCCGTACGCGCCCGACCGTTCCAACCCGTTCCCGCTGGAGTCGCAGAAAAACACCGTCTCCGCACAGCTGTTTCAGAAAGCGGCTAGCGATGTGGGTTACAAACCCTACAACCTGCCATCAGCCAATACCTCGGGGCCTTACACCAACCCCTACGGCGCCCAGATGGGCCCGTGCAACTTCTGCGGTTTTTGCAGCGGCTACGTCTGCTACATGTACTCCAAGGCGTCGCCGAACGTGAACATCCTGCCGGCGTTGCGCCAGGTGCCGAATTTTGAACTGCGGCCCAATTCCCACGTGCTCAAGGTCAACCTCGACAGCACCAAGAGCAAGGCCACGGGTGTGACGTACATCGACGCCCAGGGCCGGGAATGCGAGCAACCGGCGGACCTGGTGATTCTCGGCGCGTTCCAGTTCCATAACGTGCGCTTGATGCTGCTCTCCGGTATCGGCAAGCCCTACGACCCGATCACCAACGAGGGCGTGGTGGGCAGGAACTTCGCCTACCAGAACATGGCGACGATCAAGGCGTTCTTTGACAAGGACACCCACACCAACAACTTCATCGGCGCGGGCGGCAATGGCGTGGCCATCGATGACTTCAACGCCGACAACTTCGACCACGGGCCCCATGGCTTTGTGGGCGGTTCGCCGATGTGGGTCAACCAGGCCGGTAGCCGGCCGATTGCCGGTACGTCCAACCCGCCGGGCACCCCCGCCTGGGGCAGTGCGTGGAAGCGTGCCACCGCCGATTACTACACCCACCAGGTGTCGATGGATGCCCACGGCGCCCATCAATCCTACCGGGGTAACTACCTGGATCTGGACCCGGTGTACCGTGATGCCTACGGCCAGCCGTTGCTGCGGATGACATTCGACTGGCAGGAAAACGACATCAAGATGAACCGCTTCATGGTCGAGAAAATGGGCAAGGTCGCTGAGGCGATGAACCCCAAGGCCATTGCCGTGCTCGGCAAAAAAGTCGGCGAGCACTTCAACACGGCGTCGTACCAGACCACCCACTTGAACGGTGGCGCGATCATGGGCACCGATCCGAAAACCAGTGCGTTGAATCGCTATCTGCAGTGCTGGGATGTACACAACGTGTTTGTCCCAGGCGCATCCGCTTTCCCACAAGGCTTGGGCTACAACCCTACAGGGCTGGTGGCGGCGTTGACCTATTGGTCGGCGCGGGCCATCCGCGAGCAGTACCTGAAAAACCCCGGCCCACTGGTTCAGGCATAAGGAGCGATGACCATGAAAGCACTTGTTATCGCGACCTTCGCGTTTTTCAGCAGCTGCTCTGTCAGCGCCGCTGAAACGGACTTGATCAAGCAAGGTGAATACCTGGCCCGCGCGGGTGACTGCGTGGCTTGCCACACTGCCAAAGGTGGTAAACCCTTTGCTGGCGGCCTGCCAATGGAAACCCCGATTGGCGTGATCTATTCCACCAACATCACCCCGGACAAGACCGGCCTGGGCGACTACAGCTTCGAGGACTTCGACAAGGCCGTGCGCCACGGTGTCGCCAAGAGCGGTAGTACGCTTTACCCGGCGATGCCTTACCCGTCTTACGCACGCGTCAGCGACAGCGATATGCAGGCGTTGTATGCGTACTTCATGAAAGGTGTCGAGCCCGTTGCCCAGGAGAACAAGGCCAGCGACATTCCGTGGCCCCTGAGCATGCGCTGGCCGTTGGCGGCATGGCGCTGGATGTTTGCGCCTTCAGTCGAGGAGCCTCAGGCCCAAGTTGCGGCCGACCCGGTGATCAGCCGGGGCGCCTACCTGGTGGAAGGCCTTGGCCATTGCGGTGCGTGCCACACGCCACGGGCGCTGACCATGCAGGAAAAAGCCCTGAGTGCCGCTGACGGCAACGCCTTCTTGTCCGGCAGCGCGCCGCTGGAAGGTTGGATCGCCAAGAGCTTGCGTGGTGACCACAAGGATGGCCTCGGCAGCTGGAGCGAGGAGCAATTGGTGCAGTTCCTCAAGACCGGCCGCAGTGACCGCAGCGCGGTGTTTGGTGGCATGAGCGACGTTGTCGTCCACAGCATGCAGTACATGTCGGAAAATGACCTGACGGCTATCGCCCGTTACCTCAAGAGCCTGCCAGCGGTGGATCCCAAGGATCAGCCGCATCAGTACGACAAGCAAGTGGCCGAGGCATTGTGGAAAGGCGACGACAGCCAGCGCGGCGCCTCGGTGTATATCGACAACTGCGCGGCCTGCCACCGTACCGATGGCCATGGCTACACGCGGGTGTTCCCGGCGCTGGCGGGCAACCCGGTGTTGCAGACGGCGGATGCCACCTCGTTGATCAACATTGTGTTGAACGGCGGCACCTTGCCGGCGACCCACGCGGCACCGTCGACCTTCACCATGCCGGCGTTCGCCTGGCGTCTGTCGGACCAGGAAGTGGCGGATGTGGTCAGCTTCATCCGTGGCAGTTGGGGCAATCAGGGCGCGCCGGTGAAGGCCAGCGATGTGAAGGACCTGCGCCACAACGACATGCGCACTACCTCCGGTGATGACCTGGGGCAAGTGACGCAGAAGCACTGAGGCTAGCCTGACCGCCAAACGGCACTGGTCAGAACCCTCGCGCCTCGATACTGTATATAAAAACAGTACCGAGGCGCTTTCATGTCTACTCCGCTGCCGCCCCGTGGCCGGGGCACGGCCACCAACCTGCATAACCGCTTTGCGCCTACGGTGAGCGTCGCCGAGGACGATGGCTGGTTTCAGGAAGTGCCACCGACCCAGGGCACCGAAGTGCGTATCGAGACGGCCAAGAGCATCATCACCCGTAACAACTCGCCGGACTTGCCGTTTGATCGCTCCATCAACCCTTATCGTGGCTGCGAGCATGGCTGTATCTACTGCTACGCACGGCCCAGCCATGCCTATTGGGACATGTCGCCGGGGTTGGATTTCGAAACCAAACTGATCGCCAAGACCAATGCCGCGGACGTGTTGGAGCAGCAGCTTTCGAAGCCAGGTTACGTGTGCGCGCCGATCAACCTGGGTTCCAATACCGACCCGTACCAGCCGATCGAGCGCGAGTACAGGATTACCCGGCAAACCCTCGAGGTGCTGCTGCGTTATCGCCATCCGGTGACCATCATCACCAAGGGCTCGCTGATTCTGCGCGACCTGGACCTGCTCACCGAGTTGGCGCGCCAGCGATTGGTGGCGGTAATGATCAGCCTCACCAGCCTGGACGATGAGCTCAAGCGCATCCTGGAGCCCCGCACGGCGGCGCCCAAGGCACGGTTGCGGGCGATTCGGGTGATGCGTGAGGCGGGGATCCCGGTGGGCGTGCTGTGTTCGCCGATGATCCCGATGATCAACGACAGCGAATTGGAGAGCCTGCTGACCGAGGCCCATGCCGCTGGCGCGCAAAGCGCGGCGTACATGATGCTGCGCCTGCCGCTGGAAGTGGCGCCGCTGTTCGAGGAGTGGCTGGCGGCGCATTACCCGCAACGGGCGGCCCATGTGATGAGTCTGGTGCGCCAGGTGCGTGGCGGTGAGGTGTATGACAGCCGCTTCGGCGTACGCATGCGCGGTGAAGGGCCGTTTGCGGACTTGCTGGCCCAGCGCTTCAGCAAGGCGATCAAGCGCCTGGGGCTCGATCGACGGGAAGGTTTCAATCTGGACTGCACGGCCTTTTGCCCGCCGGGCAGGCAGATGGCTTTGTTGTAGACTGAAGAGGAAAGGTTTGCCTTTCTTGTAGGAATGGTCTCACTTTGACATCACTGAAACCCGCGATCTAGAGCGGTTCATTCAGTTTGAGTTAAGTTTCGACGGTTACCTTGTTCAGCGAGTGACTGATGAGTCGACTGCCCGGTTTTGAAGCGTTTGCAACTGTTTTTCTGGCCCGGCGTCGAACTGACCTGAAAGCTCCCCTGCATTAATCAAGAGGATGAATCATGAGTGACCAGGATAAACAGCCGTTGGCTGCGTCGGCTTCAGCCCCTCAGGTGGCGGAAACCGCCGATGCAGCGCTTAAGCATATCGTTGACGGCTTTTTGCATTTCCATCACGACGTCTTCCCCCAGCAGGAAGAACTGTTCAAGAAACTCGCCACGGCCCAGAGCCCGCGGGCGATGTTCATCACGTGCGCCGACTCGCGCATCGTGCCCGAGCTGATCACCCAGAGTTCGCCTGGCGACCTGTTCGTGACGCGTAACGTCGGTAACGTGGTGCCGCCTTACGGCCAGATGAACGGCGGTGTGTCCACGGCCATCGAATATGCGGTGCTGGCCCTGGGCGTGCAGCACATCATCGTCTGCGGGCATTCCGATTGCGGCGCCATGCGTGCGGTACTCAACCCCGCCAGCCTGGAGAAGATGCCAACAGTCAGGGCCTGGTTGCGGCATGCCGAAGTTGCCAAGTCCATGGTTGAAGACAACTGTGACTGCGCCAACGAAGGCGAGAGCATGAAGGTGCTGACCGAAGAAAACGTCATCGCCCAGCTGCAACATTTGCGCACCCACCCTTCCGTGGCTTCGCGCATGGCCAATGGTCATTTGTTTATCCATGGCTGGATCTACAACATCGAGACCAGTGAAATCCGGGCCTACGATGCGGACCAGTCAGCGTTCCGCTCGTTGAGCGGCGACGGGCCGATTCCTTCCGCGACGCCTAAAGCGCGCTTCTAAAACACTTCCCTGCCGGGTAAAGCGGTGGCTGCCATGGACGCAGCCAGGCTTTGCCGCGCCCGGCGAATGCCTCGGGAGAGTCATCATGCGTGCTGCTCAATTGAAAGCTGTATTGCCACGGGAGCTACTCGCCTCGGTGGTTGTGTTTCTGGTTGCCCTGCCGCTGTGCATGGGGATCGCGATTGCCTCCGGCATGCCCCCAGCAAAAGGTCTGATCACCGGGATCATTGGTGGCCTGGTAGTGGGTTGGCTGGCAGGCTCGCCGCTGCAGGTCAGTGGCCCGGCCGCAGGCTTGGCGGTGTTGGTGTTCGAGCTGGTGCGCCAGCACGGCATGCTGATGCTGGGGCCGATCCTGTTGTTGGCGGGCTTCCTGCAATTGGTGGCCGGGCGTTTGCGCCTGGGCTGTTGGTTCCGCGTCACGGCGCCGGCGGTGGTGTACGGCATGCTGGCGGGGATTGGCGTGCTGATTGTGCTGTCCCAGATTCACGTGATGCTCGACGGCGCGCCCAAGCCTTCCGGGCTGGATAACCTGGCGGGGTTCCCGGCGGCGTTGGCCGAGGCGATCCCAACTCTGGGCGGCGGCCTGGGGTGGCAGGCGGGATTGCTGGGGTTGTCGACCATGCTGGTGATGTACGCCTGGGACAAATTGCGCCCGCAACGCCTGCGCTTTGTGCCGGGCGCCTTGTTGGGTGTGGGCCTGACCACTGTGGTGAGCCTGGTACTGGCGCTGCAGGTCAAGCGCGTGGAAGTCCCGGAAAATCTCGCTGACGCTATCGACTGGCTGCGCCCCAGCGACCTGCTCAACCTCGCCGACCCTCAATTGCTGATCGCCGCCTTTGCCGTGGCGTTTATTGCGAGCGCCGAAACCCTGCTTTCCGCTGCGGCGGTCGATCGTATGCACAGTGGTCAGCGTTCTGATTTCGATAAGGAGTTGTCCGCCCAAGGTGTAGGCAACATGCTCTGTGGCCTGGTCGGTGCCTTGCCGATGACCGGTGTGATCGTGCGCAGCTCGGCCAATGTGCAGGCCGGTGCGACCACCCGTCTGTCGGCGATGTTCCACGGCCTGTGGCTGCTGGCGTTCGTGCTGTTGCTGTCGAGTGTGCTGCAAAGCATTCCGGTGGCAAGCCTGGCGGGTGTGTTGGTGTACACCGGGATCAAGCTGGTGGATATCAAGGCGTTCAAGGCGCTGGGGCGGTATGGGCGTATGCCGATGTTTACCTACGCGGCCACGGCGTTGGCGATCATCTTTACCGATCTGCTCACCGGTGTGCTGGTGGGTTTCGGATTGACGTTGGTCAAGTTGGCGTTCAAGGCGTCACGCCTGAAAGTGAGCCTGATCGATTTGCCTAAAGAGGGTGAAATGGAACTGCGCCTGACAGGCGCGGCGACCTTCTTGAAAGTGCCGGCGCTCACCCAGGTGCTGTCGACGGTGCCTGAGGGAACCACCCTGCATGTGCCGTTGAGCAACTTGAGCTACATCGACCATTCCTGCCTGGAGCTGCTGGAGGAATGGGGGCGGGCCAATGCGGCCAAGGGCTCGACGCTGGTGATCGAGGCGCGTGGGTTGAAGCGAAGGCTGGAAGGTCGGGTCAGGATGACGACGGGGATAGGTTCCGCGCCAGCCTAACCACCCAGCAACCCTGTGGGAGCCGGGCAAACCCGGCTCCCACATTTGATCGTTTGCGACCCAGGAAACTAAGCCGGCTGATCCAACGCCAACTCAACCCCCAACTGTCGCGAAAGGCACGGCCAGCGCTTCCACGCGGCTTCCGTGTCTGGACTCTTGAGTGTCTCGCGGTAGGCTTCTACCGACTCCAGCGCAAAGCTGTCTTCGTTGAGCATTTCATCCACCGCCAAATGCACGGCTTCATCCAACTTGTTGGCGAACGCTTCGCCGATCAACTGGTGGGCGATCAGGTTAGCCACCGTGGTATCCGCCGGAATCAGCGGCTGGCCAAAGTGCTTGATATACAGATCATTCACCTCTTCAACCAATCGATGCGCCAGGTAGGCCTCGTCCAGCAGGCCGTCGAGGCCTTCGTGGCCGGCCAAGATCGCGGGTGGTTGCAGGAAGAAATGCTCGGCAATCTTCAGCACCGGCTTGATCTGGCTTTCGATTCCGGCTTCGCGGGCCACGTCGTTGGCGGCGTCCAGCAAATCCGGGACGAGGTCGATGTAGGCGCTGACAAAGCGGGTCATGACAATGTTGCGATCACCGTCAGCCAGGGAAATGGCCGAATGCAGGTGCGGCAATTGTTTTTCCAGTTGCTGGGCAAGCTGGCCCGTGCTGGCTTCGTGTTGATGGGCACGGGAAATCTGCTCGCGCAATGCGGCGGTGTTCATGAAAGCTCCAGTGATGCAGGCGTAGGAAAAGGGAGAGGATAAGGTAGCTCGTTTATACGAGCGCCTAAGACGCATTTGTCATAATTATTTCATGGTTATGCGCCCGCGTTATATCGAATTGCCATCGTTCGTCGGATAAACGATTCCGCCCCCGGTTTTATTAGCCCCGACCGCCCATTTCTACTCATTTGCCCCTACACATTGCGGGGTTGCAGAGCCTGTCTATACTCGGATTTGTACGCGATTAGCTGATGACGCCAGACTGCATAAGCAGGCAAGGCCAGGCGGTTGTAAGCAGTATGGAAGCCGCTCCCTTCGACGCAGGTGCAAACCGGCGGGATAACAAGAACGATAAGGGGAACCCGCAATGATGCGACATCCACACGTTTGGATGGGCCTTCTGTTGTGGTCAGTATTCGGCCAGGCACATGCCGCCTGGACAACGAATATGGCGCCAGGGGCGACAGAAGTCAGTCACGCTGTGTTCGACCTGCACATGACCATTTTCTGGATCTGTGTGGTGATCGGCATCATCGTGTTTGGCGCGATGTTCTGGTCGATGATCGTTCATCGCCGGTCCACGGGCCAGGTCGCGGCCAAGTTCCACGAGAGCACCACCGTGGAAATACTCTGGACCGTCGTGCCCTTGCTGATCCTGATCGCGATGGCCATTCCGGCCACCAAGACCCTGATCAATATCTACGACAGCAGTGAGTCGGATATCGATATCCAGGTCACCGGCTACCAGTGGAAGTGGCATTACAAATACCTTGGCCAGGACGTGGAGTTCTTCAGCAACCTGGCCACGCCCGCCGAACAGATCCATAACCAGGCCACCAAGGGCGAACACTACCTGTTGGAAGTCGACCAGCCGCTGGTGTTGCCGGTGGGCGCCAAGGTGCGCTTTCTGGTGACCGCCGCTGACGTGATCCACTCCTGGTGGGTGCCGGCCTTTGCGGTCAAGCGCGACGCCATTCCCGGGTTCGTCAACGAGGCCTGGACCCGCGTTGAGAAACCCGGCATCTACCGTGGCCAATGCGCCGAACTGTGCGGCAAGGACCACGGCTTCATGCCCATTGTGGTCGAGGTCAAGTCCAAGGCCGACTACGAAACCTGGCTGGGTGAGCGCAAGGAAGAGGCCGCCAAGCTCAAGGAGTTGACCTCCAAAGAGTGGACGCTCGAAGAGCTGGTGGCCCGTGGCGACAAGGTCTACCACACCACCTGCGTGGCCTGTCACCAGGCCGAAGGCCAGGGCCTGCCGCCGATGTTCCCGGCGCTCAAGGGCTCCAAGATTGCGACCGGCCCTGCGGCTGACCACCTGAGTATTGTCTACCACGGCAAGCCCGGCACCGCGATGGCGGCCTTCGGCAAGCAGCTCTCGGAAGTGGACATCGCCGCCGTGGTGACCTACGAGCGCAATGCCTGGGGCAACAACAAAGGCGACATGGTCACGCCTAAAGACGTGCTGGCCATCAAGCAGGCGGAAAGCAAATGACCTCTCTCAAGGCGTTTACCTCGACCCGCCCCGCC
>NZ_JACARN010000046.1:0-30862 GCF_013386605.1 Pseudomonas sp. IPO3749
AGTCATGCTGAAATAAAAAAACCGGCCATCAAGGACCGGTTTTTTATGCATCCCCCGTCAAACGCAACTTGACGAGAAACGAGAATTTGAGTGGAGCGGGTAGAGGGAATCGAACCCTCGTCGGAAGCTTGGGAAGCTACTGTTCTACCATTAAACTATACCCGCTCAGAGCGGCTGACTTTGTACCAGATGTTCGCGGGGATTTGAAGTTTTTCTTCAAAAATGTGTGGGTTACGTGCTTGTGGGAGCAGGCAAGCCAGCTCCCCCACAAGCGTTCAAATGGCAAAGGCATGCTGCGCCTGACCCTGGTGATAGCGCAATCGGTTGACCTGCCGCTGCGGTTTCAAGAAGCCCACCACCGCCTCCCGGCTGTCTCGGCACGCCGCCTTGTGCTCCATGTCCAGGAAATGCCCCGTCGCCTGAATCGTGCTGAAGCTGCTGTTGGCCACATGCTGGCCAAACAGCTTGGCGTCCTGGGCGCTGGTGTATTCGTCCCATTCACCGTTGAGAAACAACACCGGAATGTCGATCTGCTTGGCCGCCTTGAGGTAGCACAGGCGGTCACTGTTGAGCACATGGCTGATGTGAAAGTGCATCTGCCCATACTCATGCTCGGCCAGGCTGCTCACGTGCTTGTAGTTGAAGCGCTTGAACAGTGACGGCAGGTGTTTGCCGATGGTGCTGTTGACGAGGTGGCCGACGCGGTCGCGGTCGAGGTTGCCGAGGTAGTCGACGCCGCGTTCGAGGTAGTCGCGCATTGGGGCGTTGATCACCGGGGAGAACGAACTGATCACGGCCTTCTCCACGCGGCGTGGGCGATGGGCGAGGGCGACCAGGGTGGCGGCGCCGCCCCAGGAAAATGACAGTACGTGCTCGGCGGCGAAGTGGTCGATAAGTTCCAGCAGGAGCTGGCCTTCGACTTCCTTCGTCAGCATTTGCTCATGACGGTTATGGATTTTGGAGCGGCCAGCGTAGGGCTGGTCGTACAAAACCACATTGAATTGCGGGTACAGGCTTTTCACGGTTTGGGCGAAGGATGCCGTGGTGGCCATGGAGCCGTTGACCAGGATGATGGTCTTTGCAGCAGCGTCCGCGCGATAGAACTCCGTGTAAACCCGATACTGACCCTGTATATCCAGCACAGCGATTTCTGGCCTCATGTCGTAAGACTCCTGGCAAGCGGGTAGAGCGCGCAGATCACTCTGCACGAGCTTTGTGACAGGTAGGCATACGCCTGGAAAAGGAGGGCCCATGTCGGTCCGATGGCGGCTGGCCGACGGCTGTTGTTATGGCGGGCTGTTTGCCTGAGAGGCCCGTAGATCAAGCGCGGGCGGGGCAAGGTGTTTCTTGGAGGTTATAGGCGACTCGCCAGTCATATTTGAACTGGTGATCCTGATTCAAGCAGCAGAGGTGCGACCCCGCAAGGCAACAGGGCGGTTTTTTGCCATCACCGGCTGAACGGTCGTCAGACCTGTCGGATTTCGTCGTCAGTCAGCGCCCGATACTGGCCCGGCGCGAGGGCCACATCCAGCACCAAAGGGCCCATCCGCTCGCGGTGCAGGCCGATCACCTTGTTATCAAAGTGTCCGAACATGCGCTTCACCTGGTGGTAGCGGCCTTCAACGATGCTCAGCCGTGCGGTGGTCGGCCCCAGTAATTCCAACTCGGCGGGTTGGGTGGTGAGGTCTTCGAATGCGAAGTACAGACCCTCGGCAAAGGAACTCGCATACTCAGGGCCGATAGCCTGCTCGGTCTCCACGAGATAGACCTTGGGCAGTTTGGTCTGTGGCTGCGTCAGTCGCCGCGACCATTGGCCATCGTTGGTGATCAGCATCAGACCGGTGGTGTTGAAATCCAGACGACCGGCAATGTGCAGCTCACCTTTGTCCGGCTCATCAAGTAAATCCAGCACGGTTGGGTGCTGTGGGTCCGCGGTGGCGCTTACGCACCCCTGGGGTTTGTGCAGCATGAAGTAGCGCGCCGGTTTGCCGGCCTGAAGCACTTCACCGTCAACGCATACACGGCTGAATTCCCGGACCTCGTGGTGAGGATCGCTGACGGCAACGTCATCCACCGACACACGCCGCTCTGCCAGCAACAGGCGCACTTGCTTGCGATTGAAGCGCGGCAGGTTACTGAGGAGACGATCAACCCGCATTACTTCGGCTCAGCCCCGCGCAATTGCTGATCCACCTGGGCACAGCGTGGGCACAGACAAGCCTGGTTGCGCAGCTCCGAGGGCAGGGCCTCAAGCACCGCTGGATCGATGGTGACGCTGAAGCACCAGCAGGCTTGGTCGGCTGTGCGCGGGTCGGCCAGCGTGCAGTCGTTGCGCGCGCCACAGGCGGGGCAGAGTGTTGGCGTGGTCATGGGCGGGTTCGGGCTGGATCGGGCAAGGTATGCCGTGCACGATACAGGTCCGACCCGGCCCAAGCTACTTAGAGCTGGAACTTGCTGACCAGTACGTTGAACGAAGTGGCCAGACGCGACAGGTCCTGGCTGGACGCATTGGTCTGGTGAGCACCGGCGGCCGTTTGGGTGGACAGGTCCTGGATGTTCAGCAGGTTGCGGTCCACTTCGCGGGCCACCTGGGCCTGCTCTTCCGAGGCAGAGGCGATCACCAGGTTGCGTTCATTGATCTTCGCCACGCTGGCGGTGATCCGTTGCAGCGCTTCGCCAGCGTTTTGCGTCAGGGTCTGGGTGTTGTTGGCCCAGGTCAGGCTCTTGTTCATCGCCGCGACCGCATCATCGGCGCCGGTCTGGACGTCGCCAATCATCTTTTCAATATCGACGGTCGAGGTTTGAGTCCGGTGGGCCAGCGCCCGCACTTCATCGGCGACCACGGCGAAGCCACGACCTTGCTCACCGGCGCGCGCCGCCTCGATGGCCGCATTCAGGGCCAGCAGGTTGGTCTGGTCGGCGATCCCACGGATCACATCGATCACCTTGCCGATTTCCCTTACCTGGCCGGCAAGATCTGCCACCGACTGCGTGGAATCGTTGATTTCACCCACCATCGAATGCATGCCGGATACGGCTTGCTCAACTTGCTGGCGCCCGTCTTCGGCCTCGGTGCTGGCTTGGCGCGAAGCTTCCGAGGTGGAGACGGCATTGCTCGCCACCTCGTCCACGGCGGCGGTCATCTGGTTGACGGCGGTGGCGGCTTGTTGAATTTCATCATTCTGACGGGTCAGGCCACGGCTGCTTTCATCGGTGACCGCGCTCAGCTCTTCGGCGGCCGAGGCGAGCTGGTCGGAAGCGTTGGCGATTTCCACCAGGGTGCTTTTCAAGCCGCCCTGCATGTCCGACAGCGCCATCAGCAATTGCCCGGCTTCGTCGGTGCGTTCGGTAACGATGGCTTGGGTCAGGTCGCCCTTGGCAATGCGTTGTGCGCTGTCCACGGCCTGGGCGATGGGGCGGGTGATCAGGCGGGTGATCAATACACCCACCGTGATAGCAATGATGAACGCCAGGACAATGCCGCTGATCATCCAGGTCAACGCGCTGGCACGCAGCTCATCGGCGGCGATGGCACCTTCCTTGATCTGGCGGTTATTGGACTCGATCATCACGCGGATCAACTCGCGCGCCTGGCGGAACAGTTCATTGTTGGTGGTGTTCAGCTGAGTGCGGGCCTGATCGACCTGGTCGCCGTCAAGCAACGCCATGATGCGATCGGAGCTGCTGACGTAGGTGGGCCAAATCTGGTCGAGCTTGTCTCCGGCTGCCCGTTCGTCATCTTCCAACGGCGTCGCGCGATACGTCGCGTAGGCGCTCTGGCTGCGCTTGAGTTCCTGGGCGATATCCTGGCGCACGCGCTCGCGGTCTTGTTGGGCCACGTTGCCGTTAGCCGCATCCATTAACCGATACAACCCGCGATTATGGGCGACCAGGCCATTGAGGGTGGCGGCCGTATTACTCACGGAGACAAGGTTGTTGGAGAACGTCAGCTCCAGTGCCGAAGAGAGGCGCACGACCCCTTTGATCCCCAACAGGCCGACCCCGAGGGTGACCAACGCACACAGTAAAAATGAAAGCAGCAGCTTGGTTGAGATTTTCATGGCTCGAATCCGGCGATAGTAGCGAAGGGCGCACGCTAGAGCCTCCATGGCAGGGTGCGATGTCATAGTGACATCATCGCAATTGAGAAAGTTGCGGGCCAGATAAATTTACTGAATCGATAAAGCTTGAACAGATGTATCAAGTCGTTACGGAAACGCACCAGATTCAGTTTTCGGTGTCACATATTCTGTCATTCGGTGAAAGCCGGGTGCCGCCCTCCAGCGTCGCTAGAGGTGCTCTTCCGCGGTCCAGGAGGCCGCCATGTATCGACGATTGCTGCTCAGCGCTTTACTCGGTCTGACCCTTTGCGCTTGCGTGCCCTATTACGATGGCGGCCAGAGCTATTACCGTTCCGAGGTCTACACCTCACCGGCACCGGTGTATTACTACGGCGGCGGCACGGCGTATCAATACCGCCGTGATTACTACCCCGCGCCGCGCTACTACGCGGCACAACCACGCTACTACTCGGCCCCGCGTTATTACCAGCCCGCCCCGCGTTACTACGGGCCGCGTGCCGGTTACCGGCCTTATCCGAACCAAGGCTGGGGCGGCGACCGGTGGGGGAATGGCGGACACGGACGCGGTTCCGACCATGGAGGTGGCCGCGGCGGTCACCGTTGACAGGCCAGTAATGCAAGCGGCGCATGAAGCGCCGCTTTTTTGTGGGTGTCAGTAATCCGACAAGTCCGCCAACGGATGGCGGCCTTCCCACGCTTTGTTGAAATGCGCCTGCACCACCGCCTCTGGAACCGTATTGATATCCGGCCAATGCCAATGGGGCGTCTGGTCCTTGTCGATCAATCGCGCGCGCACCCCTTCGCTAAATTCCGGATGGCGGCAGCAATTGAGGCTCATCGTGTATTCCATCTGGAACACCTGCGCCAGGGACAGGTGCCGGGCACGCTGGATCTGCTCCCACACCAGATGGGCCGTCAGCGGGCAGCCTTCGCTCAGCGTCTGGCCGGCACGGCTGAACAGGGGATCGGCATGCTCACGCAGTGGGCTCAAGTTGCGCCAGGCACACCGCACATCGCCCACGTCCAGCCATTCGTCGATTTGTGCCCGGCGCGGCAGCCACTGCGCTTCGGGTTGCTGGTCGACAGCTTCTTGGGCCAGCGCCTTGAGCAGGCTGTTGAGTTGCATCGCGGTCTGTTCCTGCCAGTTCAATTGCAGCAATCCATCCAGCAACTCGTCTTGTTGATCATCGCGCAGGAAGCGGTCGGCCAGGCCGAGGTCCAGAGCGTCGCGGCCATTGATATGCGCGCCGGTAAGGCCCAGGAACAACCCCAGCTTGCCTGGCAGGCGCGACAGGAACCAACTGGCGCCGACGTCCGGATACAGGCCGATGCTGATCTCCGGCATGGCCAACCGGCTGCTCGGTGTGACGATGCGCACTGCGGCGCTTTGCAACAGGCCCATGCCGCCACCCAACACGTAGCCGTGGCCCCAGCAAATCACCGGTTTTGGGTAGGTGTGCAGGCGATAATCCAAACGGTATTCGGCCGCAAAAAATTGCGCCGCCAGGGCTGGCACCACGCCTGGCTGTTCGCGACAGGCCTGCGCGAGGCTGCGCACTTCGCCCCCGGCGCAAAACGCCTTGGGGCCATTGCCGCGCAGCAGTACACAGTGAATGTTCGGATCCTTGGCCCAAGCGTCCAGGCGTTCGCCCAGGGCCAGGATCATCGGCAGGGAAAGGGCATTGAGGGATTTTTCAGCGTCGAGGCTGGCGATGCCGATGCGGGCACCGTCGCTGCCGGTCAGCTCTTCGAAGTGCAGGTTCATCGTGACCTCAATCGATAAGGTGAAGGATGAGTATGATCGCTTCGTAGGAAAGCGCCGTTGGTGTGTCAGATCAATTGACAAGCGGGGTCGGCTTTCCTAGGGTTCGCCTCATTCTTTTTTACAAGACTATTCAACCATGACCGAAGACGACCGTATCAAACTCGAACCCAGCTGGAAACACGCCTTGCGGGATCAGTTCGAGCAGCCGTACATGGCCCAGTTGCGCGAGTTCCTGCGCCAGGAACATGCCGCCGGCAAAGAGATCTACCCGCCCGGCCCACTGATTTTCAACGCGCTCAATTCCACGCCGTTGGGTAAGGTCAAAGTCGTGATCCTCGGCCAGGACCCCTACCACGGCCCCGGCCAGGCCCACGGTTTGTGCTTCTCGGTGCAACCGGGCGTGCCGGCGCCACCGTCGCTGGTCAATATCTACAAAGAGCTCAAGCGCGACCTGAACATCGACATCCCCAACCATGGCTACCTGCAAAGCTGGGCCGACCAGGGCGTGCTGATGCTCAACACCACCATGACCGTCGAGCGCGCCAATGCCAACGCCCATGCGGGCAAGGGCTGGCAGTTCTTTACCGATCGGATTATCGAAGTGGTCAGCGAGCATCAGCCGCATCTGGTGTTTCTGCTGTGGGGTGCCCATGCCCAGGGCAAACAGAAACTGATCGACGCGACCAAGCACCTGGTGCTGACGTCAGTGCACCCGTCGCCATTGTCGGCGTATCGCGGATTTCTGGGGTGCGGGCACTTCAGCCGGACCAACAAGTTTCTTGAGCAGAATGGCGAGACGCCGATCGAGTGGCGGTTGCCGCCACTCTGATACGGTTTACGGTTGGGGCTGGCGGTTCCAATGCCTGAACAACGGCTCCGCCAGAAACAGCACAAATAACAGCCGCATCACCTGCATCGCCGTCACCAACGGCACCGACAGTTGCAGGGTCTCCGCCGTCAGACTCATCTCGGCAATTCCGCCGGGCATCATGCCCAAGGTCAATGAGCGCAGGTCCAGATGGGTCAAGGCGCTCAGGCCCACCGCCGCCAAGGTTGCCAGCGCCATGGTCAAGGCCGTACCAATCAGGGTGCGGCCCATGAACGAGGGCGCGCGACGAAAGAACTGACGATTGAAATGGCAGCCCAAACCGCTGCCGATCAACCATTGGCCAATCTGGCTGCCGCCGTCTGGCAGGCCGATATGCAAATCCCACACGACGCTGGCCGTCGCACTCACCAGCAGCGGCCCGAACAACCACGGGTTCGGCTGACGCAACCGCTGCCAACCCCAGGCCACCAGCGCGCCTGTCGGAAACAGCGCCAACAGCCAAGGCCAACTCACCGGCGCCGGATGAAACTGCGGCGTGCCGCCTTCCAGCAAGTACTTGAAGATTGCCGGTACACACAGCACCACCACCAGCACCCGCAGACTCTGCCCCGCCGCGACACGGCTGAGCACCGCGCCATTGCGTGCGCCGAGGTTGACCATCTCACCGGAGCCGCCCGGCATGCTGGAGAAAAATGCGGTGGCGCGGTCTTCACCACTGCGGCGCATCAACCACACGCCGACCACGCTCGACAGGCTGGTGACCAGCGCACCGAAGAAGATCAGCCCGAAGTGGCTCATCACCTGCTCGATCACCACCGGGGTGAAGTGCAGGCCAATCCCGATCCCCACTACCCATTGGCCGCATTTGCGCCCGCCGGGAATTTCCGCCAATTGCCACGGCGTGAGGCAACGCACCAGGATGATCGCCAGCAACGAGCCGACCATGTACGGCAAAGGCCAGCCGACGAGGCTGGCCAGGTAACCGCCGGCCAGGCCGACCAGCGGTGTTCCCCACCAATGTTTAAAGGTGACCTCAGACATCGGCTACGGCACGACGCTGCAGGGCACGTTTGCGGTAGATACGCACCAGCGGGAAGGCCAGCATCAACGCTGTCAGTACCCATACACCAAAGGTGATCGGGCTCGACCAGAGGATCTGCAGGTCACCGTTGGAGATCGACAGCGCACGGCGCAGGTTCTGCTCCATCAAGCCGCCGAGGATAAAGCCCAGCAGCACCGGCGACAGCGGGAAGTCGAGCTTGCGCAGGATGTAGCCGAAGATGCCGATGCCGACCATCAGGAACAGGTCGAAGGTGGTGGCGTGCACCGCGTAAACACCAATCGCCGTGATGATCGCAATCACCGGCACCAGCGCCCAGTTCGGCACGGCCAGGATGCGCGTGAAGATGCGGATCATCGGGATGTTGAGGATCACCAGCATGATGTTGGCGATGAACAACGACGCGATCAGGCCCCAGACGATGTCCGGTTGCTGTTGGAACAGCAGCGGACCCGGGGTGATGTTGTACAGCGACAGGGCGCCGATCATCACCGCCGTGGTGCCCGAACCGGGTACGCCGAGGGTCAGCATTGGCACCAGGGCGCCGCAGGCGGACGCGCCGATGGCCGTTTCCGGGGCGGCGAGGCCGCGCATGTCGCCCTGGCCGAATTTACCGCTGGCACCGGCCAGGCGTTTTTCGGTCATGTAGGCAACCGCCGAGGCCAAGGTCGCACCGGCACCTGGCAAGACGCCCATGATGAAACCCAGCAAACCGCAGCGGATGTTGACGACAAAGACCGCGCCCGCTTCCTTGAGGTTGAACATCATGCGGCCCGTGGCCTTCACGGCTTCCTGGCCACGGTGGGTTTTTTCCAGCAGCAACAGGATCTCGCTGATGGAGAACAGGCCCAGCACCAACACCACAAACTGGATGCCGTCGGTGAGGTGGATGTTGTCGCCGGTAAACCGGTACACGCCGCTGTTGGCGTCGATGCCCACCGCCGACAGAAACAGGCCGATCAGCGCTGCGACAAAGGTCTTCAACGGCTTGTCACCGGCCATGCCGCCGAGACAGACGATCGCGAACACCATCAGTACGAAATATTCCGCCGGCCCGAAGGCAATCGCCCATTTGGCCAGCAGCGGCGCAAACAACACCATGCCGCAGGTGGCGATAAACGCGCCGATGAACGAACTCCACGCCGACAACGACAGCGCCACGCCGGCCAGGCCTTTGCGGGCCATCGGGTAGCCGTCGAGGGTGGTCATCACGGTAGAGGCTTCGCCTGGGATATTCAGCAGGATCGAGCTGATACGCCCGCCATATTCGCAGCCCAGGTACACGGCCGCCAGCAGGATCAGCGCCGATTCCGGCGGCAGGCCCAGGGCGAACGCGATGGGGATCAACAGCGCCACGCCGTTGATCGGGCCCAGGCCCGGCAACAGGCCGACCACGGTGCCGATCAGGGTGCCGCACAGGGCGGTCACCAGGTTGTAGGGGGACAGTGCAACGCCGAAGCCCTGGCCCAAATAGCCGAAAGTATCCATATCAGTTCTCCAAAACGTCGAGCAGGCCGAGGGGCAGCGGCACATCCATGGCTTTATCGAACAGCAGGTAAAGACCAATCGCCATCAGGCTGACGATCACCACGCTCGGTAGCCAGCGGCCGCCATACAGGCGCGCCATCGGAATGCCGATCAGCATGCTGCTGAGGATGAAACCCAGGGGTTCGAAGGTGCCGGCGAATACGATCAACAGGCCGACACAGATGCCGATCTTGATCAGGGTTTCGCGGTCCAGCGCGGGTTCTTCTTCGGTGTGTTTGGTCGGCTGTGGGCGGATGATCATGTAGATCAGGCCCAGGCTCATCAGCCCGAGCATCAGCAACGGGTAGGCGCGCGGCCCGACCGGCTCGTAGGAAAACGCGGCCTGATACGGCCACGCCATCAGCGCGAGACCGGCACAGACCAGCAGCATCACGCTGGCGAAAATGCGTTGTAAGAGCATGTGAAACTCCTGGGCCGCGCCCCTGTTGAAAGGGGCGTGGCCGTGCGACAGGAAGGGGTGATTACTGGATCAGGCCAAACTCTTTGGCCAGCACTTTGTAGTCAGCCACCTGTTTCTTCACGTAGGTGTCCAGCTCCGGGCCGGTCATGGCGAACGGGAACAGCTCGCGCTGGTCACGCAGCTTGGCGAACTCTTCCGAGGCCAGCAGTTTGTCGAAGGCGTCTTTCCACCAGGCGTAGTCGGCATCGCTGACTTTTGGCCCGAGGTAGAAACCGCGCACCACCGGCCAGACGATGTCGTAGCCTTGCTCTTTGGCGGTCGGAATGTTCTTCATTTCCGGCTCGTCCAAGCGCTGCTCGGAGAACACGGCCAGCAGGCGCATGTCACCGCTGAGGATGTGCGGCATGGAGTCGGAGATGTCGGTACTGCCCACCTGGATGTGGCCGCCAAGCAGGGCGGTGGCAATTTCGCCGCCGCCTTCGAGCGCCACGTAACGCAGTTCACGCGGGTTGATCCCGGCGGCCTTGGCGATCAGCGCGGTTTGCATCCAGTCCTGGCTGCCGACGGTGCCGCCGGAACCGATCACCACACTGCCCGGATCTTTCTTCAGGGCTTTGACCAGATCGTCGAGGGTCTTGTAGGGCGAATCGGCTTTCACTGCGATGGCCCCGTAGCTGGTGCCGACTGCTGCCAGCCAACGCACGGCGCTTTCATCGAAACGGCCGAACTTGCCCTGGGCCAGGTTCAACAGCGAACCGCTGGACCAAGCCACCAGGGTGCCGGCATCGGCTGGACGCTGGGCGACCACGGCGTTGTAGGCCACCGCACCCACGCCGCCTGGCATGTAGGTCACGCGCATCGGCTTGCTCAGCAACTTTTCGTTGACCAGCGCGCTTTGCGCCAGTTTGCAGGTCAGGTCAAAACCGCCGCCAGGCGAGGCCGGGGCGATGCATTCCGGGCGCTTGGGTTCGTCGGCAGCCAGCAGTTGGCCGGCGAACAGCATGCAGCCGGCGGCGAGGGCCAATTTACGCAGTGAAGGGGTCATGGTTATCTCCATCTTTGTTGTTATGAGGGGGTACTACCAAAGGGCGACGCTATAGCTGACCAGCAAGCGCATTTCATCCGCATCACGGGCTGAGTAGTTGGAACGGTAAGTGGCGTTGCGCAGGCGCACGGCCACGTCCTTGAACGTGCCGCTTTGCACCACGTACTTGATCTCGCTGTTGCGTTCCCATTCCTTGCCGGTATCACCGTTCTTGAGCTTGATGTTGTCACCCGAGAGGTAACGGCTCATGAAGCTCAGGCCGGGGATGCCCAGCTTGGCGAAGTCGAAGTCGTAGCGTGCCTGCCAGGAGCGTTCTTCGGCGCCGGCAAAGTCGTTGATCTGCACAAAGTTGACCAGGTACGGGTCGCTGCCATCCACATACGGGAAGGCGCTGTCGCCGGACATGTGCTGGTAGCCGGCGCTGAGCTTGTGGCCATTGAGGGCATAGCTGAACAGGCCGTTGAGGGACGTGTTGTCGATCTTGCCGCCACGGGCGCTGCCAGTGTCATCACTGATGGCCAGGCGCAGGTCGGTGGCGAAGGTGCCGGGGCCCATCGGGCGTGCGGCCACCAGGCCGAGGAAGTGCTGGCGGTACACGTCGTCGAGTTGGGCGAAGTGGTAGCTGCCGGTGATCTTGTCGGCGAACTTGTAGTCGGCGCCGCCAAAGTTGAAGTGCTTGCCGGTGGCGCCGCTGACGAAGCGGCTGTTCTTGTTGTTGAGCGCGATGTCTTCGTAGTTGCTGTCGTCGCGGTCCTTGGCCTTGTCCAGGCGGCCCCCGGTGAACACCAGATTCTTGAATTCCTTGGAGGTGATCAGGCCGCCGTTGAAGGTCTGCGGCAGGATGCGGCCGTCATTGGGCTTGAGGATCGGCAGTTCGGGGATCAGCGAGCCGATTTTCAGCTCGGTGGCCGAGATCTTCACTTTGCCGGTCAGGCCCAGCTTGGAGTACTCGTCGGCGGCGCGGCCATCGTCGTGGGTGGGCAACAGGCCGGTGCCGGTGCGGTCGGGGCTGGAGTCGAGCTTGACCCCGAGCATGCCCAGCGCATCCACGCCAAAGCCGACGGTGCCGTCGGTGTAGCCCGATTGCAGGTTGAGCATGAAGCCCTGGGCCCATTCGTCGCGTTTGGATTGCTGGGCGCTGGTGCCGTCGCGGAAGTCGCGGTTGAAGTACATGTTGCGGGTTTCCAGGGTCGCGCTACTGTCTTCGAAGAAGGCAGCCTGGCTGAGCGGCGAAAAGCCGGCAAGGGTAGCAGCACTGGCGAGGGCGGTCTGGGTCAGGCGAGAAAAACGAACAGGCGAGGGGGCCTGGGGCTGTGTCGACAGCATCGTTGTGTACTCCGTTATTGTTCTTATTTTGGCGAAAACGCTTCGAGGCGTTTTTCGGGCGCGGCGCGAAGGCAGCTCGGCGGGCATAGACCACCGTGGCTGGATGCTAAAGGGCGAAGCTTTCACTAACCTTTCAGTGGCCTTTCAATGTTTTCGGGCTTCACAGGGCAGGCGGCGCCTGTAAACTGCCCGCCAAAGCGTGGCGCCGACCACCCCTGAACGAGGTAGAAATCCATGCGTGTCCTGCTGGTTGAAGACCATCTGCAACTTGCCGAAAGTGTCGCGCAAGCGCTCAAGAGCACGGGTCTGACCGTTGACGTGCTGCACGATGGCGTGGCGGCGGACCTGGCCCTGAGCAGTGAGGAATACGCGGCGGCGATCCTCGATGTGGGGCTGCCGCGCATGGACGGTTTCGAAGTGCTTGCACGTTTGCGCGCCCGTGGAAAAAATCTGCCGGTGCTGATGCTGACCGCGCGCAGTGATGTGAAAGACCGCGTGCACGGTCTCAATCTTGGGGCTGACGATTACCTCGCCAAACCGTTCGAACTCACCGAGTTGGAAGCGCGGGTCAAGGCATTGCTGCGGCGCAGTGTGTTGGGCGGCGAGCGCCAGCAGGCCTGCGGCGTGTTGGTCTATGACCTCGACACGCGGCGCTTCACCGTGGGCGGCGAGCTGATGACGCTCACCTCCCGCGAGCAAGCGGTGCTGGAGGCGCTGATTGCCCGGCCGGGCCGGGTGATGAGCAAGGAACAACTGGCTTCCCAGGTGTTCGGCCTGGACGAAGAAGCCAGCCCCGATGCCATCGAAATCTACGTGCATCGCCTGCGCAAGAAACTCGACGGCCAGCCCATCGCCATCGTGACCTTCCGCGGCCTCGGCTACCTGCTGGAAGCCCGCGATGCATAAGCCCAGCAGCCTGCGCTGGCGCCTGCTGTGGAACCTGGCGCTGTTGTTGGTGCTGTTGATGCTCGCCAGTGGCATGAGCGCTTATTGGAATGGTCGCGAAGCTGCTGACACCGCCTACGACCGCACGCTGTTGGCCTCGGCGCGCACCATCGCCGCTGGCTTGACCCAAGTGGATGGCACCCTTAGCGCCAATGTGCCCTATGTCGCGTTGGACACTTTTGCCTACGACAGCGCCGGGCGCATTTATTACCAGGTCAACGACATCGACCAGAAGCTGATCTCCGGCTACGAAAACCTGCCCGGCCCACCGCCGGGTACACCACGCACCGACGATTATCCGGCGCTGGCACGTTTCTATGACGCCATGTATCAGGGGCAGCAGGTGCGGGTGGTCAGCCTGCTCAAGGCAGTCTCCGAGCCGAACATGAACGGTATGGCGGAAATCCGTGTCGCTGAAACTGATGAAGCACGCGTCAGCATGGCCCGCAGCCTAATGGCAGACACTTTGCTGCGCCTGGGGATGCTCGCTGTCGGCGCATTGCTGCTGGTGTGGTTTGCCGTCAGTGCGGCGTTGCGCCCGCTGGAGCGCCTGCGCACGGCGGTAGAGGAGCGTCAGCCTGACGACTTGCGTCCATTGCCATTGGTGGAAGTGCAGCATGAGTTTGGGCCACTGGTGCGCTCCCTCAACCACTTCACCGAACGCCTGCGCGGTCAGTTTGAGCGCCAGGCGCAATTTATCGCTGATGCGGCCCATGAGCTGCGCACACCGCTGGCTGCGCTCAAGGCCCGGCTGGAACTGGGCTTGCGTGCCGAGGACCCCGTCACCTGGCGCAATACCCTGGAAACCGCAGCCCAAGGCACTGACCGTCTGACACATCTGGCTAATCAATTGTTGTCCCTGGCACGCATTGAAAATGGCGCCCGCGCGATTGCCGAAGGTGGCGCGCAGTTGCTCGACCTCAGCCAGTTGGCCCGAGAGCTGGGCATGGCCATGGCGCCGTTGGCCCACGCACGCGGCGTGGCGCTGGCGTTGGAGGCCGACGAGCCGGTGTGGCTGCGCGGTGAGCCGACCTTGTTGAATGAGTTGCTGAGCAACTTGGTGGACAACGCCCTGGCTCACACACCGCCGGGCGGCAACGTGATTCTGCGGGTGACGGCGCCGGCGGTGCTGGAAGTGGAGGACGATGGCCCAGGTATCCCGCTGGATGAGCGTGATCGCGTGTTCGAGCGTTTCTACCGTCGCAGTCAGCAGGGCATGGGCTCAGGCCTGGGGTTGGCGATTGTCGGTGAGATTTGCCGGGCGCACCTGGCGCAGATCAGCCTGCACGATGGCGAACGGGCAGGCCTGAAAGTGCGGGTGAGTTTTATCGCGGGCTGATCAATAGAACATCGAGCGGGCTTCGTCCAACTCGGCACGCAAGGCTTCGCTGTATGGGTCGAACCGCAGTTTCTTGATCGCAGGCAAGGTTGAGACCGGTACGCTGGCCAAGGGGTGATCGGTTCCGCGATGGCAATACAACACAGCCACCTGCACCAGGTCGACGTAGTCGAGGCTGGCTGAATCGCGTTCCAGGTTGAGGTATTGGCCGGGCAGTTTGGCGAGCATTTCCGGAAAGTCCCAGCCGCTCAGCAGTTTGTCACCGAGCAACGGGTGGATGCTCTCGATGACGTGATTGAGGCTGACCGGGTCCGCGAGCAACTCGTAATGGTCTTCGGCGTACGTCAGGATCGGCAGCACGCCAATCTGGTGCACCAGGCCGCCAAGGGCCGCCTGGTCTGGCTTGAGCTGGCTGTGGCTACGACAGAGGGCGTAGCTGACGCCCGCCACTTCCAGGCTACGGCGCCACACATCGCGCATCTTTTGTTCGACCACGTCGGAGCGGGCGTGGAAAATTTGCTCCATCACCAGGCCGATCGCCAGGTTGCTGCTGTAGTTGGTGCCCAGCCGGGTGATGGCGGTGTGCAGGTCGGTGACTTCCTGGGTGGCGCGCAACAACGGGCTGTTGACCACTTTGATCAGGCGCGCCGACAGCGCGGTATCGCGACCGATCACTTTGCTCAAGTGGCTGATGCTGATTTCCGGGTCTTCAGCAGCCTGACGAATATTCAGGGCCACTTCCGGCAATGTCGGCAGAACCAGGTCATCGTTGTCGATGGCCGTCACTAAAGCCTGTTGGACTTTTTCCGCCAGCTTGTTCATTCATGCTCTCTAGGGTGTTGCAAAAAGGTACGGCGATCAGCGCTGGATCTCTCGATCACGGTCGAGCGTGTAAGGCAGGTCGAGCAGTTGCAAGCCGGGACCTTCCAGTGTGCCTACGTGCACATCGCCACTATCGGCAGCTTCGGCTTGCAACACGGCCAGAAGTTCAATGGTCTGGCCGGCTTTTGCGGCAAGCACCACTTCGCCGATTGCGCTGTTGTGGCTGGGGGAAAACAACGGAGTGCCTGGCTCGGGCAGTTCAGGCGCATCGAGGCTCAAGCGGTACAGGCGACGTTTGAGTTTGCCCAGGTACTGCATGCGCGCGACAATTTCCTGGCCGGTGTAGCAGCCTTTCTTGAAACTCACGCCACCCACGGCCTGCAGGTTGAGCATCTGCGGGATGAACAGCTCGCGGGTTTGCGGCATGACCTGGCCGATGCCTGCACGGATTTGCCCCAGCAGCCATTCATTCAGATCGGTTTGATCGAGGGTTGCAGCCAATTGATTGCGTACGGCGTCGCCTTGCTCGGCAGGCACCCAGAGTTCAGCGCGACCTGGGGAGACGCGAATGGCGATCAACGCATCGTTGCGCACAACACTGTCGGTCTCGGCCGATAGCTCAAGGGCGAGGCTGGCCAGGGCCGTGTCCGCATTCACCAGGCCGAAGCGCACCCAGGCGGCGCTTTCGTCGGTGAGCTTGGACTTGGAGAATACGGCGTATTTCTTCAGGTCGGCCAGCTGCGGTTCCAGCAGCTCGGTGGCCATGGCCAGCAACACGCCGTCACCTTGCAGCAGGATGCGGAAGCTCGACTGCATGCGCCCTTTTTGCGTGCAGCGCGCGCCGAGGCTGGCCTGGGTATCGCTCAGGTAATTGAGGTTGCAGGTCAGTTGGCCCTGAAGGAATTTGGCGGCATCGGAGCCGCGGACGGCGAGAACGCCTTCGTGGGACAGGGGGCAGAAGAAAGCAGAGTCAGCCATGGGTCATCGCAGGTCAAAAAGTCATGGGTGCATCATAGAGGGGCGCCCGGCAAATGGATAGTTTCCGTATGGGGCGACCAAAGCTGACTGTTCCGGTGCCGTCGGGCCTGTATACTTGCCGCCTATTTGAGGAGCGCTCCATGGTCGAAGATGTAGAAATCAATCGTCTCTACTGGCACAGCCGTCGTGGCATGCTGGAGTTGGATGTGTTGCTGGTGCCTTTCACAAAAGAGGTCTATGCAACGCTCAATCAGGTGGATCGCGACCTCTACGTCAGGCTGCTGACTTGTGAAGACCAGGACATGTTCGGCTGGTTCATGGAGCGCGCCGAATCCGAAGACCCAGAGCTGCAGCGCATGGTTCGGATGATCCTGGACCGTGTCCAGCCCAAGTAATACGTTTGAATGCCGCTGGCAGGCCTCACGGCTGTTGCTGGCGGCGTATCTCCTTGCCCAGCTGTTCGCGTTGGGTGCGCTTTTGTTTCTTGATCTGTCCTATTCAAGCCTTGGCCTGTTGGCGTGTCTGGCGCACGCAGCCTGGGTTTTGCCGCGTTTTATCCTGCGGACTCACCGTTCGTCGATTCGTGGCCTGCGTCGCGACGCCGACGGCTGGCAGTTGCTCAATGCGGAGCAGGGCTGGCACAGCGTGCAATTACGTCCCGACAGCCTCGCTTTGCCATTGATCGTCGTTTTGCGTTACCGGGTGCCAGGCGAATGGCGGATACGTTCTGTGTGTGTGCCCAGGGATTCGCAGGTCGCCGATGTGCATCGGCGCCTGCGGGTTCGCCTTAAGTTCAGCCGCCGTAGGTGGTTGGCACCAGGATAGTGTCGCGCGCCTCGGGCAGCATCTGCGGGTAATCCAGGGTGTAATGCAGGCCGCGGCTTTCCTTGCGTTCCATGGCCGAGCGGATCATCAGTTCCGCCACCTGGGCCAGGTTGCGCAACTCGATCAAGTCGCGGCTGACCTTGTAGTTACTGTAGAACTCGTCGATTTCGTCCAGCAGCAACCGCACTCGATGCTGCGCGCGTTGCAGGCGTTTGTTGGTACGCACGATCCCCACGTAGTCCCACATGAAGCGGCGCAGTTCGTCCCAGTTATGGGCGATGATCACGTCTTCGTCCGAGTCGGTGACTTGGCTGGCGTCCCAGCGAGGCAGGGCGGCGGGCACCGGAATGCGCGGCAGCTGTTCAAGGATGTCTGCGGCCGCCGAGCGCGCATAGACGAAACATTCCAGCAGCGAGTTGCTGGCCATGCGATTGGCGCCGTGCAGGCCGGTAAAGCTGGTTTCGCCAATCGCATACAGGCCTGGGACGTCGGTGCGACCGTGCTGGTCGACCATCACGCCGCCGCAGGTGTAGTGCGCAGCCGGCACCACGGGGATCGGGCCTTGGGTGATGTCGATGTTGAACGCCAGGCAACGCTCGTAGACCGTAGGGAAGTGGGTCTTGATGAAGGCTTCGGGTTTGTGGCTGATGTCCAGGTAGACGCAGTCGATGCCCAGGCGCTTCATTTCGTGGTCGATGGCGCGGGCGACGATATCGCGCGGGGCCAGTTCGGCGCGCGGGTCGAAGCGCTGCATGAAACGTTCGCCGTTGGGCAGTTTCAGGTGGGCACCTTCACCACGCAGCGCTTCGGTGATCAGGAAGCTTTTGGCTTGCGGGTGATACAGGCAAGTCGGGTGAAACTGGTTGAATTCCAGGTTGGCCACGCGGCAGCCGGAGCGCCAGGCCATGGCGATGCCATCACCACACGCGCCATCGGGGTTGCTGGTATAGAGGTAGACCTTGGCTGCGCCGCCGGACGCAAGGATGGTGAAGCGCGCGCCGTAGGTGTCGACTTCGCCGCTGGCGCGGTTGAGCACGTAGGCGCCAAGGCAGCGCTCGCCGTCCAGGCCCAGCCGTTTTTCGGTGATCAGGTCGACGGCGACGCGTTGTTCCAGTAATTCGATATTGGGGCGCTGGCGAGCTTGTTCGAGCAGTGTCTTGAAAATGGCGGCGCCAGTGGCGTCTGCCGCATGGATGATGCGGCGGTGGCTGTGACCGCCTTCGCGGGTCAGGTGGAACTCAAAACCGCCGTCGTCGCTGCCCGCGTGTTCGTCGCGGGTAAAAGGGACGCCTTGATCGATCAGCCATTGGATGGCTTCACGGCTGTGCTCGACGGTGAAGCGCACCGCGTCTTCATTGCATAGGCCGCCGCCCGCATTGAGGGTGTCTTCGACGTGGGATTGCACCGTGTCGGTGTCGTCCAGCACGGCGGCGACACCGCCCTGGGCCCAGAATGTCGAGCCGTTGGCCAGGTCGCCCTTGCTCAGTACCGCAATGCGCAGGTGGCTGGGGAGGGTCAGCGCAAGGCTCAAACCAGCCGCGCCGCTGCCGATCACCAAGACATCGTGTTGAAACTGTTGGCTCATTGGAAGGATTCCGCAAAAAGCGATCCGAAGAGGTGGCGCAAACAGGACGCCTGGATCGGCGAATCAAAGGGTCACACGGGCTACTAGTATATAGAGGGGTGGAGCGGCACAATAGCCGGGCATTCGTGGCAATGTGAGATTACGGTGCACGGCTGGGGTAAAATCGCCAGGTTATTGAGATGGGAACTTTTTGCATAAGCCCCGACTCAATAGCAGGTTGCCCGAAAGCTGGGAAAACGTTGAGTTTATTGGCCCGTCGGGAGCATTGGACGCGTCAGAAAACCGGCGACAAGATTATTCGCGCAGTCGGCCATGCCCGTACTGCGTTTTTCGTGTGTGCCAAATCAGTGCGTGCCGGAAACTTGCTTGAAGGGGGAGAACTTTTGCGAAAAGACCGAGTCTATGTTTGCAAGCCTGATCGTTTAGTTATGCAAGCCTCCTTCAAGTACAACGAGGAGTGTTCATGCTAACCCAGGAAGAGGATCAGCAGCTGGTCGAGCGCGTTCAACGCGGCGACAAGCGAGCTTTTGATCTGCTAGTGCTGAAATACCAGCACAAAATTCTCGGGTTGATCGTGCGGTTTGTGCACGACACCCATGAAGCGCAGGACGTTGCACAGGAAGCCTTTATCAAGGCCTACCGTGCACTTGGTAACTTTCGCGGTGATAGTGCGTTTTACACGTGGCTATACCGAATCGCCATCAACACGGCGAAGAACTATCTGGTGTCTCGCGGACGCCGCCCACCGGATAGCGATGTAAGTTCAGAAGATGCGGAATTTTACGATGGTGATCACGGCCTCAAGGATCTCGAGTCGCCGGAGCGTGCATTGCTGCGCGACGAGATCGAAGGCACCGTTCATCGCACTATTCAGCAACTGCCAGAAGATTTGCGTACGGCGTTAACTTTACGTGAATTCGATGGTCTGAGTTACGAAGACATTGCGAGCGTCATGCAGTGTCCGGTGGGGACTGTAAGGTCACGGATTTTCCGGGCCCGGGAAGCCATCGATAAAGCCTTGCAACCGTTGTTGCAGGAAAACTAAAGACAGCGGCGACAGCCAAGAGAGGAACCGCCATGAGTCGTGATGCCCTGCAGGAATCGCTGTCCGCAGTGATGGATAACGAAGCGGATGAACTGGAACTTCGTCGAGTGCTCAACGCATTTGATGATGCCGAAACCCGTGATACCTGGTCTCGTTACCAAGTCGCTCGGGCGGTGATGCACAAGGATCTTCTAATCCCTCGTCTGGATATTGCTGCGGCCGTTTCTGCCGCGCTGGCTGATGAAGCCGTTCCGGCAAAAGCTGCTCGTGGTCCATGGCGTAGCCTGGGTCGCCTGGCAGTGGCTGCCTCGGTGACTGTTGCAGTGTTGGCCGGTGTTCGCCTGTACAACCAGGACGAAATCGCCGGTGCCGAACTGGCCCAGCAAACTCAGCAACCGGTCATGGCCGGTCCGCAAGTCAAAGGCCCAGCGGTACTGGCCGGCTACAAGGAAAGCTCTGACACCACCGGCCCGATGGCCAACGGTGTACTGCAAGGGCAATCCGGCTGGCAGGACCAGCGTCTTCCAGGCTACCTGCGCCAACACGCACAGGAATCGGCTCTGAAGGGCACTGAAACCGCTCTGCCCTATGCTCGTGCGGCAAGCCTGGAAAACCGGTAATCCGTAAGGAGCTCTATGCGAGCCATACCGCTCCTTACGCTTTTGCTCAGTGGTTGGTTTGCACTCCCCGCCCACGCCGATGAAGCCCAAGACTGGCTGACTCGACTTGGGCGTGCAGAGCAGCAGCAAAGCTTTCAAGGCACGTTCGTCTACGAACGTAACGGCAGTTTTTCCACGCATGACATCTGGCATCGTGTCCAGGAGGGCCAGGTCCGTGAGCGGCTCTTGCAGCTCGATGGTTCTGCCCAGGAAGTCGTGCGAGTGGATGGCCGGGCCCAATGTGTCAGCGGCTCCCTTGTCGCAGGCCTTGGTAACTCGCGTGATGCGCCGTCCCGTGCGCTGGATCCGCAAAAACTCAATCAATTCTACGAACTGGCCGTCATTGGCAAATCCCGTGTGGCCGGGCGTAACGCGGTGATCGTGTCGATCACGCCACGTGACCAGTATCGCTACGGTTTTGAACTGCATCTGGATCGTGAAACGGCGCTGCCGCTCAAGTCCCTTTTGCTGAACGACCAGGGCCAACTGCTTGAGCGCTTCCAGTTCACGCGACTGAACACATCGGTCGTGCCGAATGATCGCGATCTGCAACCCAGCAGCGAATGCACTCCCATATCCGTCGCCAATGACAAAGCGCCAGAGGTGCAGTCGACCGAAGCCTGGCATTTGGAGTGGTTGCCGCCAGGCTTTCAGCTGACCAATACGAGTGCACGAAAAGACACTCATACCAAGGCCACAGTCGACAGCCTGATGTACGAGGATGGATTGGCGCGTTTCTCTGTGTTCCTTGAGCCGATCAGCGATGCGGGTGTCACCGAAACCCGTACCCAACTGGGCCCAACGGTGGCCGTATCCCGTCGCCTGAATACGGTGGACGGCGAAATGATGGTGACCGTGGTGGGCGAAATCCCGATCGGCACCGCAGAACGTATCGCGTTGTCGGTGCGCGGCGAAAAAAAACCAGCCGCCCAGCCGTGAGCCGTTAATCCTATGTTCATCCTGACGTTTCACTGTATTTGCATGCCAGGTTGGCTGCCGAGAGCATGAAATGTCTGGATCAGCATTTTCACTTGCAAAAATCTCTTATGTTTTTTATAGGTCAGGGCTTGTCGGCTCTGGCCTTGTTTTGTTCGCGGAACAAAGATGTCGGTCGCAGTTTTCGGCGTTTCTTGAACCCTGTCGCTCAACCCTGCTCGTCGTAACGGGAGCTGTATGTCGATACCACGTTTGAAGTCTTACCTATCCATAGTCGCCACGGTGTTGGTGCTGGGTCAGGCCTTGCCCGCGCAAGCGGCCGAGCTGCCTGACTTTACCCAGTTGGTTGAGCAAGCCTCGCCGGCCGTGGTGAACATCAGTACCACGCAAAAACTGCCGGATCGCAAAGTTTCCAACCAGCAGATGCCGGACCTGGAAGGCCTGCCGCCAATGTTGCGCGAGTTCTTTGAACGCGGCATGCCGCAACCGCGTGCCCCCCGTGGTGGCGGGGGTGGCCAGCGTGAGGCTCAGTCCCTGGGCTCGGGCTTCATCATCTCGCCGGACGGCTACATCCTCACCAATAACCACGTGATTGCCGACGCCGATGAGATTCTCGTGCGCCTGGCTGACCGCAGTGAACTGAAAGCCAAGCTGGTGGGCACTGACCCTCGTTCCGATGTGGCGCTGCTGAAGATCGAAGGCAAAGACCTGCCCGTGCTGAAATTGGGCAAATCCCAGGATCTGAAGGCCGGGCAATGGGTCGTCGCCATCGGCTCGCCGTTTGGTTTTGACCACACCGTGACCCAGGGCATCGTCAGCGCCATAGGCCGCAGCCTGCCGAACGAAAACTACGTGCCGTTTATCCAGACCGACGTGCCGATCAACCCGGGTAACTCGGGTGGTCCGCTGTTCAACCTGGCCGGTGAAGTGGTGGGGATCAACTCGCAGATCTACACCCGTTCCGGTGGTTTCATGGGCGTGTCGTTCGCTATCCCGATCGACGTCGCCATGGATGTTTCCAACCAGCTGAAAAGCGGCGGCAAAGTCAGCCGTGGCTGGTTGGGCGTGGTGATCCAGGAAGTGAACAAAGACCTGGCCGAGTCGTTCGGCCTCGACAAGCCGGCCGGTGCGTTGGTCGCACAGATCCAGGACGACGGCCCGGCTGCCAAAGGCGGCCTGCAAGTCGGCGACGTGATCCTGAGCATGAACGGCCAGCCGATCGTTATGTCGGCCGACCTGCCACACCTGGTCGGCGCACTCAAGGCGGGCAGCAAGGCCAAGCTGGAAGTGATCCGCGAAGGCAAGCGCCAGACCGTTGAGCTGACGGTCGGTGCCATCCCTGAAGAAGGCGCAACCCTGGATGCCTTGGGCAATGCCAAGCCAGGCGCCGAGCGCAGCAGCAACCGCCTGGGTATTGCCGTGGCCGAGCTGACCGATGAGCAGAAGAAAACCTTCGACCTCAAGAGTGGCGTGGTGATCAAGGAAGTACAGGACGGTCCTGCCTCCCTGATCGGTTTGCAGCCGGGTGATGTCATCACCCACCTGAACAACCAGGCCATCGACAGCACCAAGCAATTCACCGACATCGCCAAGGCGTTGCCGAAGAATCGTTCGGTGTCGATGCGCGTGCTGCGTCAGGGGCGTGCAAGCTTCATCACGTTCAAGCTCGCCGAGTAAGTCGTTAGAAACAAAAAGCCCCGCCTTCGTTTGAAGGCGGGGCTTTTTTGTGGACGAGAGGTTTAGCTCATCATCCCTTTGACCAGGCGTTCCTGTTCGATCAATTCGCGCTGGCGTGCGTCGATACGTGAAGAGAGTGGGAAGTTGCTGCCTGCGCGACGCTTGGCAAAATCCAGCTGCTGGATCGCCTGCTGGAAATCACCCACCAGCGCAAAGTACTCGGCACGTGCCTGGTGCAGACCGATGATGTTACCGGACAAACCGCGCGTCTCGGCGACTTGGTACCAGACGTCGGGGTCGTCAGGACGAGATTTGAGCAAGCCATCCAGGGCTTTCTCCGCATCCGCGGTGCGGTTCTGTTTGAGCAGCAGGTCCACCCGGATCTGATTCAACGGATAGTTGCTGGGGTACTGGGTCAGCATTCGATCAGTACGTTGCTGGGCATCAGGCAGATGGTTGTTGTCGATATCAAGCTGGATCAGCGCCAGGTTATAGGTGATGTCGTTCGGCGCCTTGGCCAGTAACATCGTCAGGTTTTCCCGAGCTTGCTTGAACTGAGAGCCCTTGATCTGGGCGATAGCCAGGCCATAACGCGCCACATCGTTCTTCGGGTTCTCGTCCAGCTGCGCCTGGAAGCGCTTGGCGGCGAGGCCTGACGTGTCTTCGTATTGCAGCTGCACCCGTGCGCGAATCAGTTGATAACGCAGGCTGTCTTCCTTGCCACCGGCTTTGGCTTGCTCGGCCCGGTTGCGGGTGTCGGCGATCCGCGATTCGGTGACCGGGTGCGTCAGCAGGAATTCTGGCGGCTTGGCATCGAAGCGGTATTGGCGCATCAGGCGTTCGAACATGGTCGGCATGGAGCGCGGGTCGTAGCCGGCTTTTTCCAGGTTGAGGATACCGATACGGTCCGCCTCTTGTTCGTTCTGGCGGGAGAACCGGCGCTGTTCCTGGATCGCCGCCGCCTGGGTGCCGGCAATCGCGGCAATACCCGCGTCGCCCGCGCCGGCTGCTGCGGCAATGATGCCACCCAGCAGGGCCGCCATCATTGGGATCTGCATACGCTGTTGCGCTTCGACGCCACGGGCGAAGTGACGCTGGGACAAGTGCGCCAGTTCGTGGGCCAGTACCGAGGCATATTCACCTTCGGTCTGGGCGTTGAGGAACAGGCCGCCATTGACCCCGACAATCCCGCCAGGCGCGGCAAAGGCGTTCAATTGCGGGCTGTTGATCAGGATGAACTCCAGGCGCCGGTCGTTGACCTGACTGGTCTCCACCAGCTTGTAGACGCTGGTTTCGACGTAATCCTTGAGCTGCGGGTCGTTGAGTTGCGAGACCTGGCCTCGAAGGTAGGCCAGCCAGGCGCGGCCCAACTGGTATTCCTGTTGTGGCGAGACAATGGCAGAACTGGCGTCGCCGAGTGACGGCAGGTCGTCAGCGAAGCCTGGGGAGGCCAGCAGGCAAGCCAGCGTCAGCAGGGTAGGGCGCAAAAAAGTCATGCACAAAGCCTTTCGACAAAGAGCTTACTGTAGCCGGACACTGAGCTTCGGACCAGATATTCTAAGCATCCCCGACGCTTGCCTGGAGTAAACCATGACCGACGCTGTAGCCTTTGATGCCGAACTCGATGCCAGCGGCCTCAATTGCCCGTTGCCCTTGCTGAAGGCCAAGTTGGAGCT
This sequence comes from Pseudomonas sp. IPO3749, assembly GCF_013386605.1. Lineage (NCBI taxonomy): Bacteria > Pseudomonadati > Pseudomonadota > Gammaproteobacteria > Pseudomonadales > Pseudomonadaceae > Pseudomonas > Pseudomonas sp. IPO3749. The sequence continues at coordinate 24,543 of NZ_JACARN010000046.1, forward strand.
CAATCGTCTGGCCAGTGGTGCAGTGCTCAAGGTGATCGCCACGGACGCGGGCTCCCAGCGTGATTTCCGCACCTTTGCCAAGCTCGCCGGCCACACCCTGCTCCATGAAGAAGACGCCGCCGGTGTGTACCGTTACTGGTTGCGCAAGGCCTGAACCGTTCGCCCCTACCACCCGAGGTTGATTGATGTTCAAAGTGTTACGAGACTGGATCCAGCGCTATTTCTCCGATGAGGAGGCCGTGGTGCTGGCGGTCCTACTGTTTCTGGCCTTTACGGCCGTGCTCACCTTGGGCGGCATGCTGGCGCCGGTATTGGCGGGGATGGTGCTCGCGTATCTGATGCAAGGGCTGGTGACCACACTGGAGCGTTTGCGCTTGCCGGGGGGAGCCGCCGTGGGCCTGGTGTTCGCCTTGTTCATGGGGCTGCTGGTGCTGTTTATCGTGGTGGTATTGCCGTTGCTGTGGCATCAACTGATCACGCTGTTCAACGAACTGCCGGGCATGCTCGCCAAATGGCAATCGCTGTTGCTGCTGTTGCCGGAGCGCTACCCGCACCTGGTGTCGGACGAACAGGTGTTGCAGGCCATCGAAGCAGCGCGCGGCGAGATCGGAAAATTCGGGCAATGGGCGCTCACTTTTTCCCTGTCCAGCCTGCCGTTGCTGGTCAACATCATGATCTACCTGGTGCTGGTGCCGATCCTGGTGTTCTTCTTCCTCAAGGACCGCGCCATGATCGGCCGTTGGGTACGTGGCTATCTGCCGCGCGAACGTGCGTTGATTACCCGGGTGGCCGAGGAAATGAATCGGCAGATTGCCAACTACATTCGTGGCAAGGTCATCGAGATCATTATCTGCGGCGGCGTGACCTATATCGCCTTTATCGCCCTGGACCTGAACTACGCGGCGTTGCTGGCGTTGTTGGTGGGTATTTCAGTGGTAGTGCCGTACGTCGGCGCCGTGGTGGTGACCGTGCCGGTGGCGCTGATCGCGCTGTTCCAGTGGGGCTGGAGTGACCAGTTCATCTACCTGATGGCGGTGTACGGGATCATCCAGACCTTGGATGGCAACGTGCTGGTGCCACTGTTGTTCTCGGAGGCCGTCAACCTGCACCCGGTCGCGATCATCTGCGCGGTGCTGTTGTTTGGTGGGTTATGGGGATTCTGGGGCGTGTTCTTTGCAATCCCCCTGGCGACGCTGTTCAAGGCAGTGCTGGATGCGTGGCCGCGACAGGAGCCGGTGGTGGCGCCGCTGTTGTAGCTGCTTAACCTTCTGTAGTGAGCGGGCTTNNGGCAAGCCCGCTCACCACACCACACTGCGCTTCAGGCTTTGTTCAAAGCCTGCGCCGCCGCCAGAACTGCATCCACATGGCCCGGCACTTTCACGCCACGCCATTCCTGACGCAGCACGCCGTCCTTATCGATCAGGAACGTGCTGCGATCCACGCCCAGGTATTCCTTGCCGTACAGCTTCTTCAACTTGATCACATCAAATAGCTGGCAGACCGCTTCATCCTTGTCGCTGATCAGCTCGAAGGGGAATGCCTGCTTGCCCTTGAAGTTCTCGTGAGACTTCACGCTGTCCCGCGACACGCCAAACACTTCGGTGTTGGCCGCCTTGAATGCCGCGTACTGGTCGCGGAACCCCTGGCCTTCGGTGGTGCAGCCGGGCGTGCTGTCCTTCGGGTAAAAGTAGATCACCACTTGCTTGCCCTTGAGGGCTGCAAGGCTGAAGGTCTGGCCGCTGGTGGCCTGGGCTTCGAAATCGGCTACCGGTTTGTCGATGACTACCGCCATGAAAACTTCCTTACATTGGGTTCTGTGGGCGCCATGGCTCGATCAGTGCGTCGAGGTTCAGGGCATCGGCGAAATCCAGGAACTGGTCGCGCAGCCAACTGATCTGCACGCCGGCCGGCAAGGTCACGGTAAACGTGGCGTTCAGCATGGTGCCGCCGGTTTGCGGGGCCTGGTAGGTGTCGCAGGTCAGGTTCTCCAGCTCGACGTTGTGGTCGATGAAGAATTGGCACAGCTCGTTGACGATGTCCGAACGATAGGCCGAGCTGACGTACGCCACATAAGGCAGGGCCTGGGGACGATTCTCCAGGGCGGCACTGCGCACCACATTGACTGTGAAGTCATGCTTCTTGGCCAGGCCCGGCAGGCCGGTTTCCAAGCGCGCCAGGGCGTCCCAGGTGCCGGAGATCTGCAGGACCAGTGCGCTGCACTCGCCGTGGCGGGTCAGGCGGGAGGTCACGACGGCGCAGCGGTTTTCATGGCTGGCGCGGCACAGGACGTTGGTCAGCTCCATGGGGTTGGCGCCGAGGGCACTGATAACAAGGAATTGTTCGCGAACTGTGGGGGTGGACATGCAGCCTTCCTAAAACGATGAGCGGTCGATACTGTGCGGGCTGTATCGATCAAAGGATGAAGGGTAGCGAAAACCGTCGCCAAGGGATAGGAGGTGGCGTTTTCATTGCGTGATCGGCTCGATTTCACCGTGCTCCAAGGCAGGCTTTGGCCCAATGATGGCATTGCCCGTCGTTTAGTTGCGCCATAACGCATCCTCAGGCGGTACTTCGCTTGTGCAAGCATCTTGGCGCCAGTACCATTACGGCTCTCTTTTTCCGGCAGGAGCGGTTGCATGATTGCGGGCAGTATGGTGGCACTGGTCACACCCATGGATGCACAAGGTCATCTCGACTGGGACAGCCTGGGCAAACTGGTGGACTTCCACCTGCAAGAAGGCACCAACGCCATCGTGGCGGTCGGCACCACCGGTGAATCGGCCACCCTTGATGTGGAAGAACACATCCAGGTCATCGAATTCGTGGTCAAGCGCGTCGCGGGCCGTATTGCCGTGATCGCCGGTACGGGCGCCAACTCGACGCGTGAAGCGATCGAGCTGACCAAGAACGCCAAGAAGGCCGGCGCCGATGCCTGCCTGCTGGTGACCCCGTACTACAACAAGCCGACCCAGGAAGGCCTGTACCAGCACTTCCGCGCCATCGCCGAAGCCGTCGACATCCCGCAGATCCTCTACAACGTGCCAGGCCGCACCGCTTGTGACATGCAGGCCGCGACCGTGATCCGCTTGTCCACCGTGCCGAACATCATCGGTATCAAGGAAGCCACCGGCGACCTGCAGCGCGCCAAGGACATCCTGGCCGGCGTGAGCAGTGATTTCCTGCTGTATTCCGGTGACGACGCCACCGCCGTAGAGCTGATCCTGCTGGGCGGCAAGGGCAACATCTCCGTGACCGCCAACGTGGCCCCGCGTGCCATGAGCGAAATGTGCGCCGCCGCCATTGCCGGCGACGCCGTGACCGCCCGCGCGATCCACGAGAAGCTGATGCCGCTCAACAAGACACTGTTTATCGAATCCAACCCTATTCCCGTGAAGTGGGCGCTGACTGAAATGGGCATGATGCCGGACGGTATCCGTCTGCCGCTCACCCGTCTCAGCGAAGCCTGTCACGAACCGCTGCGACAGGCCCTGCGCCAGTCCGGCGTCCTGGTTTAATTGAGGAAGCACTACGCATGAAGCGATTGGCCGGACTTTCCGCACTTGCCTTGATTATCTCCAGCACCAGTGGCTGCGGTTGGATCTGGGGCCCGGAAGGCTACTTCCGTGACCGCGGTAGCGATTACCTGGAAGCCCAACCTACCAAACCGATGGAATTGCCGCCGGGCGTCAACGTCGCCAAGCGCCTTGACCCGTTGCTGCCGATTCCGCGTAACGTCGCCGACGACACCACCAAGGGTGAGTACGTGGTGCCACGTCCACAGCCGATCTCGGCCGTGGCGGATGCCAGCGACTACAGCCTGCAGAAGAGCGGTGATTCCCGCTGGATCGTGGCCCAGCGCCCACCTGCTGAAGTCTGGCCGGTGGCCGTGCAGTTCTTCCAGGACAACGGTTTCCGCATCGACGAGCAACGCCCGCAGACCGGTGAGTTCACCACCGCATGGCAGCAAGGCAGCGAGTTGTCCGCCACCATGGCCAAGCGCCTGCAGGCCGGTGGTGTAGCCGCCGACAGCGAAGCCCGTGTGCGTGTGCGCATTGAGCCAGGCGTGCAGCGTAATACCAGTGAAGTCTACGTGGTCAGCGCCGAGCGTCCGGCCGGCAGCACCGCCAACGTTGATTTCACCAACCGTTCGGTCAACACCGGTGTCGACTCGGCCCTGGTTGACGAGATGCTGGCCAGCATGAGCCGTATCTCCGAGAAGGGCGGTTCGGTTTCCCTGCTCGCCGCGCGTGATTACGACACCCCGAGCCGCGTCAGTCTGACCGAAGACGGCAGCGGCAACGTGGTGCTGAACCTGGGTGAAGACCTCGACCGTGCCTGGGCCAGTGTTGGCCGTGCATTGGAGCAGGGCCCTTGGCGTGTAGAAGACATCAACCGCAGCCTGGGCCTGTACTACATCAACGTGGCTGAAAAGGCCGAGCGTAAAGATGAAGAGCCAGGTTTCTTCAGCAAACTGTTCGGCAGCCAGCCGACCAAGGAAGAAATCGAGACCCGTGCCGAGCGTTACCAGGTTCGTTTGAGCAAGGTTGGCGAAAGCGTACAGGTCACCGTCGAGAAGAACATCAACACCGTTGCACCCGCTGAGACAGCGCGCAAAGTGTTGGGCGTGATTCAAGACAACCTGGGCTGATCCGGTGCGTTTTGCCGTTCTCGGCAGCGGTAGCCAAGGGAACGGTACGCTGGTCGCCCACGACGACACGTACGTGCTGGTGGATTGTGGTTTCTCGTTACGGGAAACCGGGCGGCGCCTGCTGCGCCTGGGGGTTCACCCCGCGCAGTTGAGCGCGATTCTGGTGGCCCACGAACATGCCGACCACGTGCATGGCGTGGGTTTGCTGTCTCGGCGCTACAATCTTCCGGTGTACCTCAGTCGCGGTACCTTGCGCGGGATGCGCAAACCCATTGAACCCGCAGGTTTCCTGGCCGGTGGCGAGCAGCTGCAAATCGGTGCCCTGAGCATCGATGTGATTGCCGTGGCGCACGACGCCCAGGAGCCGACGCAATATGTCTTCAGCGATGGTGAGCGACGCTTCGGCGTACTCACCGACCTGGGTTCCTACTGCGCGAAGGTATTGGACGGTTACCGCGATCTCGATGCGTTGATGATCGAGTCCAACCACTGCCGAGACCTGTTGGCTCGCGGCCATTACCCCCGCTTTCTCAAGCAACGGGTGGGCGGCGAACTGGGGCATTTGAACAACCACCAGGCGGCGTACCTGGTGTATGAGTTGGGCTGGCAAGATTTGCAACACCTGGTCCTGGCCCACCTGAGCAGCAAGAACAACCTGCCGCAGCTGGCCCGGCAATGTTTTGTCGACACCCTTGGGTGCGACCCGGACTGGCTGCAACTGGCCGATCAAGATTCAGGGCTCGACTGGCGACACATCGCCTAGCCCACCATTTAGCAAGCGGAGCCCATCATGGAAAAACGTGAAGAACTCTACCGCGGCAAAGCCAAGTCGGTGTACAAGACCGACGACGCCAACCGCCTGATCCTGCTGTTTCGCAACGACACTTCGGCGTTCGACGGCAAGCGCATCGAACAACTTGATCGCAAAGGCATGGTGAACAACAAGTTCAACGCCTTCATCATGCAGAAACTCGAAGAGGCCGGCATTCCGACCCAATTCGACAAGCTGCTGGGCGACAACGAGTGCCTGGTCAAGAAGCTCGACATGATCCCGGTGGAATGCGTCGTGCGTAACTACGCCGCCGGCAGCCTGGTCAAGCGTCTGGGCGTGGAAGAGGGCCTCAAGCTCAATCCTTACACCTTCGAACTGTTCCTGAAGGACGACGCCAAGGGCGACCCGTTCATCAACGAATCCCACGTCGTGGCATTCGGCTGGGGCACCGCTGAGCAACTGGCACGCATGAAAGAGTTGTCCCTCAAGGTCAACGACGTGCTGAGCAAATTGTTCGACGACGCCGGCCTGCTGCTGGTGGACTTCAAGCTGGAATTCGGCGTGTTCCACGACGGCTCCATCGTCCTGGGCGACGAATTCAGCCCGGACGGCTGCCGTCTGTGGGACAAAGACACCAAGAAGAAGATGGACAAGGACCGCTTCCGCCAGGGCCTCGGTGACGTCATCGAAGCCTACGAAGAAGTCGCCAACCGTCTGGGCGTACCGCTTTAATCGACGCAAGCATCTGATAGCACGGAAAAAAATCTCGCTTCGAGCTTTGCTTTCCTGAGTCACGCTGTTATGATGCGCGCCGTTGGAGAGATGCCAGAGTGGCCGAATGGGACGGATTCGAAATCCGTTGTACCTTCACCGGTACCTAGGGTTCGAATCCCTATCTCT